>NZ_JBFTKS010000020.1:0-133750 GCF_056396065.1 Allobosea sp. 05T433
AGGCGCTCCTGCGAAAAGCAGCCGAGCGAACCGTCGAAGGCCTCTGGCGAACCATCGGAACAATCCTCGACGCCTTCACTCCCGACGAATGCAAAAACTACTTCAGGGCTGCCGGATATGAGCCGGAATAACGTGAAAATGCTCTAGTGTTCAGCCCGTAGCGGCGAGGGCAAGCGCCAGGGGGGTGATCCGGAGCGAGGTCACGCGGTTGCGGCTCTTGCGCACCACTTCGAACTTGAAGCCGTGGAAGGTGAAGGCCTGCCCGGCCTCGGGGATGGTGCGGGCCTCGTGAATGACGAGGCCGGCAATCGTTGTCGCCTCCTCGTCGGGCAGGTCCCAGTCCATCGCGCGGTTCAGGTCCCGGATCGGCACTCCGCCATCAACGACCACCGACCCATCCACCTGCTGGCGCAGGCCCGGCACCGCGATGTCATGTTCGTCGCGGATATCGCCGACGATTTCCTCGAGGATATCCTCGAGCGTCACCAGCCCCATCACCTCGCCATACTCGTCGACGACAAGCGCGAAATGGGTCTTGCGCGCCAGGAAGGCCTTGAGCTGATCAGGCAGCGAGGTCGTGACCGGGGTGAACCAGGGCGCGAGGGCGATCTGCGCCACGTCGAGCTTGCCGGCATCCCCGCCGGCAGCATCGAGCGCCCGCAGCAGGTCCTTGGCGTGCAGGATGCCGACAATGTTCTCCGGCTTGTCGCGCCAGAGCGGCATCCGCGTATAGGGCGAGGCCAGGACCTCGCGCACGATCGCTTCCGGTCCGATATCGAGATTGATCGTCCGCATCTTGGTGCGGTGGATCATCACGTCCTCGACGCCGAGCTCCTTCAGGTCGAGCAGCCCGCCGAGCATGTCGCGATCGGCCTTCTTGACCGCCCCCTCCTGGTGCATCAGGTCGACCTGACCACGCAGCTCTTCATTCGGTGAAAGGATCGACTGGTTCTCGTCGATACGGATGCCGAAGAGGCGCAGGAAGCGCCGAACAAACCATTCGATCGCCAGTGTCAGCGGGCCCAGCACGGCAACGACCCAGGCCACCGGCCGCGCCAGCCGCAGCGCCGCCTGGTCGGGCTTCGCGATCGCCGCTGTCTTCGGCATGATCTCCGCGAAGATGATCACGAGGACCGACATCACGGCCGTCGCATAGATCACCCCGGCATTGCCGAAGGCCGCGACCAGCACGCTGGTGGCGAAGGCCGAGGCACCGATATTGACGACATTGTTGCCGATCAGCATGGCGCCGATCAGCCGCTCCCGCGTCGCCAGCAGCCGCATCGCGATGCCGGCCCGTCGGCTTCCCGCCTTCTCCAGCGCGGCGATCCGGGCTTTCGAGGCAGCCGTCAGCGCCGTCTCGCTGCCCGAGAAGAAGGCTGATAGCAACAGGCAGATCAGGACGATCAGCGCGGCCAGCCAGGGGTTGATGTTCTCGAGCATGGTCCCAGCGTGCTCAGGCGGCCGCGAGCTCGGCCTCGATGAAGTCCCTGACCTCGTCCGCCGCGACGCCCGGCGCGATGAAGCTCTTGCCGATGCCGCGCGCCAGGATGAAGGTCAGCACGCCGCGCTTGACCTTCTTGTCCTGGGTCATCGCGGCAACGATCTCCTCCGTGCTGCCGGCCCCGCCCGGCACCTGCTGCAATCGGCTCGGCAGGCCGACGGCATCGAGATGCGCCGCGACCCGCCCTGCATCCTGTCCGGAACAAAGGCCGAGCCGCTGCGAGAAGCGGAAGGCGAGCGCAAGACCGATCGCCACCGCCTCGCCATGCACCAGCCGGTTCGCGTCATAGCCGGTTAGGCGCTCCAGCGCGTGAGCGAAGGTGTGGCCGAGATTGAGCAAGGCGCGGTCCCCCTCCTCGCGTTCGTCCCGTGCCACGATCGCCGCCTTGGCGCGGCAGGACACGGCGACAGCATGATCGCGCTCGGGTCCGCCTGCAATGATGCGGCTCCAGTTGACTTCGCACCAGTCGAAGAAATTCGGGTCGCCGATCAACCCGTATTTCACAACCTCGGCATAGCCAGCCTTGAACTCCCGCTCGCTCAGCGTATCGAGCAGCGCCGTGTCGGCAATGACCAGGGCTGGCTGGTGGAAGGCGCCGATCAGGTTCTTGCCATGCGAGGAGTTGATCCCTGTCTTGCCGCCGACCGAGGAATCGACCTGCGACAGCAACGTCGTCGGGATCTGCACGAAGCGCACGCCGCGCCTGAGCACGGCCGCCGCGAAACCGGTCAGGTCGCCGACCACACCGCCGCCAAAGGCGATGACGAGATCGTTGCGCTCGATCTTCGCAGCGAGCAGCGCGTCGCAAAGCGCCGCGAACCGAGCATAGGATTTCGATGCCTCGCCGGGCGGGATCTCGATCCGCGTGGTCGCGACGCCGGCCTGTTGGAGGCAGGTTTCGAAGGCGGGCGCATGCAGGCCGGCGACATGCTCGTCGGTGACCAGCGCCGCCTTGGCGCCAGGCGCGAAGCTGGCGATCAGGCTCGCCGCCTCGCAAAGCTGGTGGCGGCCGATATGGATGTCGTAGCTGCGCCCTTCGAGCGCAACGGGAACCACGATCCGCGCGCCGGACTTCTCGTTCGCAGGTTTGATCATGTCTTCGCTCTCAGCAGCTCAAAGGCTCTCAAGGGAACGCAAATGGCGATCGAGCGCGACTATCGCCTCCTCGACGACGACCTCATGGGGGTCATCGCGCGAGGTCACCGTTACATCAGCCAGTGCATAGACCGGTTCGCGCTCCGCCAGCATCCGCCGCATCGTCGCTTCAGGGTCGGCAGTCTGCAGCAAGGGCCGGTTGGAGCGCTTGCGCACCCGGCGCATCAGCACATCGGCATCCGCCTTGAGCCAGATCGAGATGCCGAGTTCGATGATGCGCTCCCGCGTTTCCGCGTTCATGAAGGCGCCGCCCCCGGTCGCGAGCACCAGCGGCGCGCGTGTCGCCAGAACCCGGCTGATGACGCGTCTCTCGCCGTCACGGAACTCGGTTTCGCCGCGCTGCGCGAAAATCTCGGGAATCGTCATGCCGGCCGCAGTTTCGATTTCGACGTCGGCGTCGACGAAAGCCAGGCCGAGCCGCGTTGCCAGCCGCCGCCCCACGGAACTCTTGCCCGAGCCCATCATGCCGACAAGCACGACTGCGCGCTTCCCGAGCAGACTGCGCAACTCGGAATTGTCCAGGTTCTCGATGGGGTCGGCTATTGTCATCGCGGCATTTCCTCGCAGCCGGTCTAGCATGAGCCGTCAGCCGACGTCATGCCCTCACGACGCTGATGAACCGGTCTGCACTTGCGCGAACCGCCAGGCATCGGCAATAACCGGATAGTCCTGAATCGGGGCAAGGTTCCAGGAGACATCCGGCCCGTGCCGACCCTCTTCAGATTCATCGCCTTTCTCGCCATCGTCGGCGGGCTGATCTTCGCCGGAATGATCGCGCTGGTCACCTTCGTCCAGCCCGAGCAGCGCGAGATGGTCGAGATCGTGCCACCGTCCAAGCTGCAGCAGCGATGAGCCGGCTGGCGCGCAGCCGGATCACGGCCTTTCTCGACATGCTCGCGGCGGAGCGCGGCGCGGCGAAGAACACGCTCGAGGCCTATGAGCGCGACCTCGACGACTATACCGGCTTCATCGCCGGCCGCGGCGACCTCGGCTCCATCGGCGCCCAGGACATCCGGGACTGGCTCGCCGATCTTGCAGCCCGTGGATTGAAGGCGTCATCGACGGCGCGCCGGCTTTCCGCGGTGCGCCAGTTCCATCGCTTCCTCTATACGGAAGGGCTGACGGGCGCCGACCCCTCCGCCGCGATCGACGGACCAAGGCAGGGCCGGCCGCTGCCCAAGGTCATTTCCGTCGCCGATGTCGATCGCCTGATCGAGACGGCGCGGCTCCTCAGCGAACGCGATGGTCTTACCCCGGCGGCACGGCTGAAGGCCCTGCGCATGCGCTGCCTGATCGAGATGCTCTACGCCACGGGCCTGCGCGTGTCCGAACTGATGGCGTTGCCGCTCTCAGCGGCAACGACGCGCGAGCGCTTCCTTGTCGTGCGCGGCAAGGGCAACAAGGACCGGCTGGTGCCGCTGAACGACGCTGCCCGCGAGGCCGCACGCAGCTATCTGGAGGCCCTGCGCCAGGCTGGAAGCGCGGACGGCCGCTGGCTCTTCCCGTCCGACGGCGAGAGTGGGCATCTGACGCGCCAGGCCTTTGGCCGCGACCTCAAGATGCTGGCCGGGGCAGCCGGCTTATCCGCGGCGCTGAGCCCGCACGTGCTGCGCCACGCCTTCGCCAGCCATCTGCTGCAGAACGGTGCGGATCTTCGCGTCGTGCAGGAACTGCTCGGCCATGCCGATATCGCCACGACCCAGATCTACACCCATGTCCTCGACGAGCGCCTGAAGAGCATGGTGCGCGACCTGCACCCCCTGGCCGACGAGAGCTGATCGCCAGGCCCCGGGAAGACCGGAATTGCGAGGCCGCCCCGATCAGCGCGGGCCTTCTGCAAGGGCGAGCGTGCCGAGGCGGGCGGCGACGGCCCTTGCCGCCATTTCGAGATCTCGGGGCCCTGAGCGGTGATCGAAAGTGCGCCAGGTCAGGGCGCTCTGGATCGGCGGCAGATCAATCTCGATGAACTCGACGCCAGGATGGGCGAAGTAGTTCCGGGCTCGCGAGGTCAAGGTCATGACGCATTGGCCGGCTGCGACCGCGACCAGCCCTTCTCGCACCGTCGCGATCTCGGGACCGTCGGCGATGGCCTGCCCCGACGGGGTCACACGCGGAAAATGATAGTTGCACCACTCGTCGGACGCTGCGCCGGCGGGCAATCGGACCATTCGCTCGTATTGCAGCTCTTCTGGATCCACCAGCTTGTTGGCCGCCAGGCGGTGTCCGCTCGGCACAACGAGCGTGCGTGCATCCTGGAAGAGAATGGCGCCTCGCGTCAGGCTGTGTGTCGCAAGCGGCAGCCGCGCCAGCGCCACGTCGACCTTGCCGTCCAGGACCGCCGATCCCTGGTTCAGATAGTTGAGCTCGACGAAGCGGAGCGAGATGTCGGGACGAGAGCGCGCGAATTCCGCAACCACCGCCGATGTGAGCTCGTAGAATCCACCGCCGAGATAGCCGACGAGCAATTCCGTCTGCTGGCCCTGAGCGCGTTTGCGCGCATCGCCAAGCGCCGCCCTGAGAGCATTGACCGGCGGTTCGAGATCCTTCAGCAGAGCTTGCCCGAGAGCTGTGAGCGATACGCGCCGGCTCGTCCGCTCAAACAGCCGACCTCCGAGATGGCTCTCGAGAGATTTGATCGACTCCGATACGACGGATTGCTTCACGCCCAGTGCTTCGGCGGCCTGGCCGAAGTGCAGCCGGTGAGCCACGGCCAGGAAGCAATCGAGTTTGCGGAGATCCATGGCGCCTGATCAATCGGGAATACCGATTGATAAAGTTGTTTTGCGGCGTTGATCAAGAGGCACCATTCGCCAAAACCTCTTGAAAATACATCCGCTCCCGCAGCCAGCGCCAAGGCGGATCAGGAGGACAGGCGAATGGACGTTTCAACCACCCCCGTGGAATTTCGCGCCGGTGAGGATGTCATTCGCGGCTCCTTCCATCTGCCGTCGACGAGCGGACCGCTTCCCGCCGTTGCCCTCGGACACGGCTGGGGAATGGTCGCGGGCGGTGATCTCGAGGACTATGCCCGCATCATTGCGGCACAGGGCATCGCCTGCCTGACCTTCGATTATCGGCGGCTCGGCAAGAGCTCCGGACTGCCCCGCCAGGAGATCGATCCCGCCTGGCAGCAGGAGGACTATAGGACTGCGGTCACCTATCTTTGTTCGCGCCCCGACGTCGACGTGCAGCGCATCGGGATCTGGGGAACCAGCTACAGCGGAGGCCATGTCCTCGTAGTCGGTGCCACCGATCGCCGGGTGAAATGCGTCGTGAGCCAGGTTCCGACGATCAGCGGCTACCTGTCCGGCCTGCGGAAGGTCCATCCGCGCCACGCCGAGACGCTCCAGCGCTTTTTCGCGGATGACCGGTTGGCGCGCCTGAACGGACAACCGCCAGGCACGATGCGCGAGGTCGGGCAGGATGAAGGGCCGGACGTCGCCTATCCCGGCGCGGAATCATACGACTACATGATCGGACAGGCCGCGCGCTGCCCCGAATGGCGCAACGAAGTGACCATCCGATCTCTCGAACTCGCGCGCAGCTACGAGCCAGGTCAATGGGTGTCGCGGATCGGGCCCGCAGCGCTCCTGATGATCGTTGCCGACAACGACCTTCAGACGCCGACCGATCTTCAACTCGACGCCTTCACCCAGGCGCGCGAGCCCAAGGAATTGCTGCTGCTCCAGGGCGGCCATTACTCCGCCTACCAGCAGCATTTCGAGACGACGAGCAGCGCGGCAGCGCGCTGGTTCTCGACCCATCTCTAAACAGAACGGCCAAAGAGCCACCAGGGAGGAATTCATGTCAGCCGATATTCTGGCGGGCGGCGAGGCCGCGCGTCCGCACGATCGTGTCGCTAGGAGCAAATCGCTCCAGTCGCTCCGAGCCGCCGCCGTCGGGAATCTGCTCGAGTGGTTCGACTGGACGCTCTATGGCACCTTCGCCGTCTATCTCGCAGCCAACTTCTTCGAGAAGACGGACTCCACATCCGCGCTGCTCTCGACGCTCGCCGTCTTTGCGGTTGGTTTCGTTGCGAGACCGATCGGCGGCATCATCTTTGGGCGCTTCGGCGATCGGATCGGCCGCAAGAACACCCTGATCGTGACGATGTCGACGATGGCTGCGGCCAGCCTGATGATCGCCCTCATCCCCTCCTACGCGAGCATCGGAATCTGGGCGTCGGCGCTGTTGCTGATCGCACGCCTGCTGCAGGGCCTGGCGCATGGCGGAGAGTCCGGCGTCTCCTATGCCTATGTTGCAGAGATCGCTCCCGCCGAAAGGCGCGGCCTTTGGGCAAGCAGCGTCTTCATCAGCGTGACGCTCGGCGTCATGGCGGCGACCCTCCTCGGTATCGTGCTGACGTCGCTATTCTCGCCGGCGGACATGATGGCCTATGGCTGGCGTCTCGGCTTCGCCTTCGGTGGTATCCTCGGTCTGTTCGCGCTCTACATGCGCCGCGCCGCGCATGAGTCCCCGGTCTATGACGCGGACGAAGCCACACCTGCGGTTGTCGCGCCGATGAATGGCCGCGACAAACTCCAGATCCTGCTGAAGGTGGTCTTCTTCTCGGCCGGCTCCAATGTCGCCTACTACACCTGGGTGACCTTCGCTCCGAGCTTTGCGATCTCCGCGCGCGGAATGGATGCCCGCGGAGCCCTCATCGCGAGCCTGCTCGCTCAACTCGTCGTTCTCTGTCTGCTGCCCTTGTTCGGGCACCTCGCAGACAAGGTCGGCCGCAAGCCGATGGTGTTCATCTATGGGCTCGGACTGATCCTGGCTCCGATCCCGGTCGCAGCGATTCTGACAAACGAGCCCTGGACCCTCTTCCTCTCTCAAGGCATCGGCCTGGCCGTCTGGGCGATCATCGCCTCGATCTACCCGACCCTGATCGCAGAGCAGATCCCGACCCAGCAGCGGGCGCTCGGAGTCGGCTTCCTGTCGTCGCTTTCGGTCGCGATTTTCGGAGGCACGGCCCCTTATCTCAACGCCTGGCTGAGCTCGATCGGACTGTCCTGGGTGTTCTCGCTCTACATCATGGTCCTCGGCGCCCTCGCCGTCATCGCCGCCATCATGATCCGCGAAACCCGCGGCGTCCCCCTCAGCCAGATCCGCAGCGGTCGCTGACCAACCGGGCCGCACAGCGTGCGGCCCATTCTTCCAGGAACGGGAACCATGCAGGATTGCCAGAAGGCCCATCGGGGCAAGATCGCCGTCGTGACCGGCGCGAGCGGCGGCATTGGAGCAGCCATCTGCGCGAAGCTGAATGCCGAAGGCGCCAGGGTCGTTGCGCTCGACCGCCAGGACGGACCAGGGTCGGCCGGCATCGATCGCCGGATCGTCGACATCGCGAATACGGCCGCCCTGCAGGATACCGTCGCGCAGATCGCAGCCGATCACGGCCGCATCGACATCTGGGTGAACAACGCGGGCTTCCTGGAACGCCAGGCCGCACTCGACATCACGGTCGATGACTGGAGCAAGTCGATCGACGTCAATCTGACGGCGGCATTCTTCGGGGCACAGGCCGCTGCGCGGGTCATGAAGGACGGCGGCGGTGGTTCGATCGTCAACCTCTCAAGCTATGCCGGCCTGAAGGCCCGGCCCAACTGCGCTCATTATGCTGCTGCCAAGGCCGCAATCGCGCATCTGACGTCCTGTCTCGCGATCGAGTGGGGCCCCCTGAACATTCGCGTCAACGCCATCGCCCCCGGCTATATCGAGACCCCGATGAGCGCATGGATGCATGCCGATCCCGAGCAGAAGGCGATCTATCTTGGTCGGACGCCACTCGGACGCATGGGGCAGCCGACAGAGATCGCGGATTCCGTGAGCTTCCTCGCTTCCGATGCCGCCGGCTACATCACCGGCCACGTTCTGGGTGTCGACGGAGGCATCGGCAGGTCATGAGTTCGTCCTTCTGGCAGGATCGGGTCTTCGTCGTCACCGGTGGGGCAAGGGGGCAAGGCGCTGCCGAGGTGTCCCGCCTTCTTGCGGCCGGCGCGAAGGTCGTGGTCGCCGACGTGCTTGGCCCCGACGACCCGCATTGGTCAGTGCTCGGCGACACAGCGGACAGGCTGAGTGTCGTCACGGCCGACATATCGCGGGAGGAATCCTGGGCCGAGATCCTCGCCGCAGCCGGCACACTCGGAGGCTCGCTCTCGGGGCTGGTCAACAACGCCGGCATCACGCTGCGCAAGACCGTTACGGAGACCACGCATGACGAGTGGCTGGCCGTGCTGAACGTCAACCTCAATGCCGCCTTCCTGGGTATCCGGCACCTGGCGCCGCACATGGCCGACGGCGGGTCGATCGTGAACGTGTCTTCCACGGCTGGCCTCACCGGCTATTTCAGCGCCGCCTACACCGCCAGCAAATGGGGGCTGCGCGGTCTCGCGAAGGCGGCTGCCATCGAACTGGCGGCTCGGGGAATTCGGGTGAACACGATCTGCCCGGGGCTGGTCGATACCCCGATGATCAATCAGCCCAACGGAGGCTACGACGCTCAGCGCGCAACCGCCTTCTTCGAAGGGAACCGGATGATGAC
Organism: Allobosea sp. 05T433; assembly: GCF_056396065.1. Lineage (NCBI taxonomy): Bacteria > Pseudomonadati > Pseudomonadota > Alphaproteobacteria > Hyphomicrobiales > Alloboseaceae > Allobosea > Allobosea sp. 05T433. The sequence goes on from NZ_JBFTKS010000020.1 coordinate 9,207, forward strand.
GCCACTCGCGCGTGGTGCCGACCCGGACGAGATCGCCGGCGCGGTGATGTTCCTGCTCGGACCCGATAGCCGCTTCATCACCGGCACGGATCTCGCCGTCGATGGTGGCATGATCGGCGCCGGTATCTACACGAAGATCGGGCGCGACGTCGGGACTGTACAGCCCGCGTAGCCACGACCGCGGCGCGCACCAGTAATCGCGAAGGGCAGAATCTCCCTGTGTCATGCGACGTTGACGAGCATAGAAAACAATCACCGACGCCTGGTCACAAACCAGCGACGGATCGGTCAGGACGGTGCCGATCGCGCCGCCCTGCCGCCATGGCCGATCAATTTGCCGTGTAGACCAGCTCGCGCTCCGCCTTGGGCGGAAGGAACTGGCGCGAAAAGATCTCTTCGGGCTTCGGCTTGCGGGCGAGCTGATAGCCCTCGGCAATGATGTCGATGGCGCGCGCCATGCGGTCGTCCTTGGTGTCGCCGACACCGATTTCCTTCATTTCCGGCGAGACGATCAGCTCGCTGAAGGAGTATTGCAGCCGCTTCTTCTCGACAGCCTCGTTGACGAGATTGTCGAAATTCATCACGCCCTTCATGCCGAGGGCCTGGTCCTTAGCGATCTCGATCATGGCCTTGTTGGTCGCACGAACGAGCCCTGCCACCGCCTTGGGGTTATCCTTCAGCAGCTTCTGCGAGACCATCAGCCCGTTGGAATAGAGGTCGAGCCCGTAATCCCCGAAGCTCAGCCAGTTGAAATCCTTGTCGGGATCCTGCCGGTTGAGAAGCAGGTTGAAGTAGCCGGTGATGTTGAAGACGAGCGCGCCGTCGACATCGCCCTTGATCAGCAGCGGCTCCTGCAGGTTGGGCGCCATGTTCGAGAGCTTGATCTTGCTGATGTCGAGGCCATTCTTGCGGGCGAAGACCTCGAGCAGCCGGGTCGTCGGGGTGCCCTGTGCCCCACCCAATGTCTTGCCTTCGAGGTCCTTCGGTGTGGTGATGCCGGTCGCCTTCTTGCTCGAGATGGCGAAGGGCGGCCGGTTCCAGATCATGTACACCATCACCGGCGCTTCGCCCGGCTTGGCAGCCGCGTTCTGGATGATGGCGTTGACGTCGCCGAAGCCGGCGTCATAGGCGCCGCCCATGATGCGCGTCACCGTCGCGCCCGAACCCTCGCCCTGGTCGATCACGACGTTCAAGCCCTCTGCCTTGTAGTAGCCCTTGTCACGGGCGACGAAGAACACCGCATCGGAGCCCTGGGTCTTCCAGCCCAGCGTGAACTTGAGCGTCGTCTCCTGCGCCATGGCGGAGTTGGCCAGTGCAAGGCCTGCGAACAGCGTCGCGGTCAACGTCTTGAGCATCCTCATGTCCCCTCTGGTTGATACGAATTGGATCAGGCGGCAGCGAAGTCGTTCTTGCGATTGGCCCAGCCGGTGACACGCATCTCGATCAGCGAGAACGCGGCGTAGAGCGCGACTCCCAGGCCGGCGAGGATGAAGAGCCCGGCAAAGACCAGCGGCACGTTGAAATTCGACGAGGCGCTCATCATCACGTTGCCGATGCCGCGATTGGAGGCGACGGTTTCCGCCAGCACGGTGCCGACGAAGGCATAGGTGATCGCGACCTTCAGCGAGGCGAAGAAGAACGGCATCGTCCGCGGCAGGCCGACATTCCACAGGATGTCGAGCTTGCTGGCGCCGAGCGCCTTCAGCACGTCCTCCATTTCCGGCTCGGTGGTGGCAAGCCCGGTCGCAATATTGACGGCGATCGGGAAGAAGCACATCGCGAGCGAGGTCAGCACGGCCGGGACTGTGCCGGAGCCGAACCAGAGCACGAAGATCGGCACGACCGCGACCTTGGGGATCGAGGAGAAGCCGATCAGTAGCGGATAGACCGTGTCATAGGCCGTGCGCGACACCCCGATCGTCGCACCAAGGAAGACCCCGAGCAGGACGCCGAGGACGAAGCCGGCCATCGTCGTCGCCAGCGTCTGCAGGATATGGGGCCAGAGAACAGGGAAGCGCGCGAGAAGCGTAGCGAAGACCTGGCTTGGCCGCGGCAGGATCAGGTCCGACACGCCCGCGAGCAGGCAGAACAGCTCCCAGGACGCGAAGAAGAGCGCGATCAGCGCCGCTGCCCAGAACTTGCGCTTGAACTCGCTCATCTCATGCACCGTCCTGGCTTGCCGGCGCCGAGCGGGCATCAACAATGAAGTCACGCAAGCGCTGGTTCAGCGCCACGAAATCCGGCTCGAAGCTCATGGCGATGGTGCGCGGGCGTGCAAACGCAACCTCGCTGTCGTCGAGGATGCGGCCGGGCCGCGCGCTCATCACGCAGATGCGGCTCGCCAGGAATCCGGCCTCGCGCAGATCATGCGTCACCAGCAGCACGGTCGGACGGTGAGCCAGCCAAAGATCCTGCAGGATCGCCCAAAGTTCCTCGCGCGTGAACTGATCGAGAGCGCCAAAGGGCTCATCGAGCAGCAGCATGCGCGGCTCATGGATCAACGCTCGGCAAAGATTGGCCCGCTGAAGCATGCCGCCTGAGAGTTGCCAGGGATATTTGCTGGCAAATCCCTGCAATCCGACTTGCGCCAGCAATGCATGCGCCTTGTCGCGGAAAGCAGCGCGTTTCTCCCGCCGATAACGCGAGCGGAAAGGCTGGACGATCTTCAAGGGCAACATGACGTTCTGTTCGATCGTCAGCCAGGGCAACATGGTCGGGTTCTGGAATGCCATCCCGATCCTGAGCGCCTTCGCCGCAACCTCGCGGCCACCCACGATGACGACGCCCGTCGTCGGCTGCACGAGCCCGCTGACGAGCTTCAGGATCGTCGACTTGCCGCAACCCGACGGGCCGACCAGCGCGAGGAACTCACCGTCCTGGATACGCAGGGTCGTCTCCGCCAAGGCGGGAACGGCGTTTGCGCCCCGCCCGAAGGTGACGCTCGTCTGCGACAGTTCGATCGCCGAGCCCGGCCGTGTCATGGTGCCCTGTGCCATGATCGCATCAGGAGCCGAGACGATAGGGAGTGTGGCTATCGCGAGGTTCATTCCCAAAAGTGCATGCAATCATGATGCCATCTTGTATTCTATCCGGCGGCTCCCGATCCGAGCAGATTGCAGAGTTTGGAACCGAGGCGCTAAGAGGGGTGGCTTCACACGCGGACACGGGACATGGCGCGCGACAAGGCCGAAGACAGCCCATCGGACAAGGTCGGAACGATCTGCCGGGCGTTGCGGCGTGCGATCATCGAGCAGGCGCTCGAGCCTGGCGCCAAACTGCCGGAGGATGCGCTCGGGGAACGCTTTGGCGTGAGCCGCACGATCGCGCGCCACGCGCTCGGCCAGCTCGCGGCCGAGGGCCTGGTGGAATTACGCCGCAACCGCATCGCCGTCGTCGCCACCCCGAGCTGGCAAGAGGCGCGCGACACCTTCGATATTCGGATCCAGCTCGAGCGCCTCGTCGTGCGCCAGCTCGCAGGCAGGTTGAGCAAGGCCCAGCTCACGGCGCTACGCGCTCATATCGATCAGGAAGACGCGGCACGCGGTGGGCCCGACGCGGTCTCGATCCGGCTCGCCACCGAATTCCACATCCTTCTCGCCACCATGACGGAAAGCGCGATCATGATCCGCTATGTCAGCGAGATCGCCTATCGCTGTTGCCTGACGCTATCGCTGTTCAGCCGCCCGCATTCCTCGGAATGCGCAATCAATGAGCATCGCCTGCTCATCGATGCGCTTGAAAGCGGCGATGCGGAGAAGGTGATGAGCTTGATGCATCACCACCTCGATTCGGTGGCGGAGCGGGCCCTCGTCGCGCAGGCCAAGCCGCGCGGCCGCGACATCATGGATATCCTGGCGCCCTATGCTGACGCGCCGGTCACGCGATCCACCGTCCGCAAGCGGCGCCTGGACGCAGCGGAATAGCGCTGCCCGCGGCGATGCCGTGCGGCTGCAGGATCGAGGCAACATTCTCGTTCCAGACATCCCGGCGACAGCGGGCCCCCGAGCCAGGCGCCTGGCTCGGGGGCCCGTGACCCCCACGGGTTCATGGCGACGCCTGACTATCTCGCCTCCTCTCGCGCCTTCCCCTCCTCGCCGCAGCCATGGCTCAACGGCGGTGCGTCGGAGAGCATCATCCCGGCACATTAAGTGCATGCATGTTTTCGATCCATTCAATGCCGATTCCGAAGCAGCATCATGCCGTCCGACACAGCTCTCGATCTCGTCTTCCGCCAGGCCGCCATTGCGGGATGCGAGCGGCCGCAGGACATCGGAGTCAGCGCCGGTCGTATCGTCGCCATGGCACCAAATCTCGTCACCGATGCACCGGCCCATGACGTCGGTGGCCGCCTTGTCGTGCCAGGTTTCGTCGACAGCCATATCCATCTCGACAAGGCCTGCTTGCTTGGCCGCTGCGGCCACTCCCATGGCGGGCTCAGCAACGCCATTGCGGCTGTGGCCGCGATGAAACGGGACTTTAGCGTGACCGATGTCTACGAGCGCGGCGCTTGCGTGCTCGACAAGGCAATCGCGAAGGGCACGACCCGCATGCGCACTCATGTCGAGGTCGATCCCCGTGCCGGGATTCGGAGCTTTCAGGCGATCAAGGCCTTGAGAACCGACTATGCCTGGGCGCTCGATCTTTCGATCTGCGTCTTCCCACAAGAGGGCTTGACCAACGACCCGGGCACGGAGGCGCTGCTGCTTGCAGCGTTACGCGATGGCGCCGACCTCCTCGGCGGCTGCCCCTATACTGATACCGACCCGGTTGCCCAGATCGACCGTCTCTTCGCACTGGCAAGGGAATTTGACGTCGACCTCGACTTCCATCTCGACTTCGACCTCGATCCGAGCTGGATGCATCTCGACGAAGTCTGCCGCCAGTCTGAGCACCATCGCTGGCAGGGTCGCGTCACAATTGGCCATGTCAGCAAACTATCGATGGTCGATCCGGAAACGCTGGCTGTGATCGGGCACCGGCTTTCCGATTCCGGAGTTGCACTGACTGTGCTCCCGGCGACAGACCTGTATTTGATGGGGCGGCAATCGGCCTACGCTCAGCCGCGCGGGCTCGCACCAGCCCATCGTCTCGCCGCGCAAGGTGTGGTCTGCTCGATCGCGACCAACAACGTTCTCAATCCCTTCACCCCTTTCGGTGACTGTTCGCTGCTCCGCATGGCGAATCTCTATGCCAATGTCGCGCAATGCGGGCCGGGCGATTTTCCGTGCTGTCTGGACCTGATCACGACGCTGCCTGCGCGGCTGATGCGGCTGCCTGACTACGGGATCGCGGTTGGGAATCCCGCGGATCTTGTCATTCTCGATGCCAAGACCCCAACCGATGCGCTGGCAGAGATTGCCGAGCCCATCACTGGCTTCAAGCGCGGACGGCTCAGTTTCGAACGCCCCCGAGCGTCGTTGAACAGATTGGCTGCAACGAACGGCGTCCTGCCAAGGCCCGTCGCTCTCTCAGGCGGTTGAGCGCTCCGTATTCCGATATCTGCCGCGCGGGGAGCGATTGGCTACCTTGGGAAGAATACCCCCGCGAGCCCTCGCAAAGAAATCCTGCGGGCCCCATCTGGCCGCCCTTCAGGATGATCTCATGGCCGGCAAGCCGCAGGTCGTCGCTATAAGCGCGGCAGAGCGGCGCGCCATGCACACAGGGTGCCAGATAGGACGGACCCCAGATGTCAAGGGATTGGATCGCTGAGCTTCGGGCTCCGTTGCACGGAGGCTTGGCCGACCCGCTCAAGCCTGGCCCCCGGCCACAGGGAGCCATGTGAAAGGCAGTTGCATCAACGCGCGCGCTCCGTTAAACGTTTTACTGTAAAACGTTTAACAGGCCATGCGGTGAGCTCGAAACGTGTCACGATCAAGGAGGTAGCGGCGCTCGCTGGCGTGTCTATCGCCACGGTGTCGAACGTCTTCAGCGGCAACAAGCCGGTCAATGCCGATCTCCAGGAGCGGGTCCAGAAGGCGGCCCGCGAGCTGTCCTACCAAGTCGACCGCGCTGCCTCTCAGCTCCGTTCGGGCCAGGCAAAGGTCGTGGGCGTACTCGTTCCGGATCTGGACGACGTGTTCTTCACCTCCCTGGTCTCGCAGCTCGAAGTGATGGCGCAGGCGGACGGATATGACATCATCGTCGCCAATTCGCGTGACGACATCGCTTTGGAACAATCGCGGCTGCGTGCCCTGCTGGCCTGGCGCCCTTCCGGCCTGATCGCGATTCCCTGCAGCGACGGCATGCCCGCAGGACTCGAGCGCGAGATCGGTCGCCTGCCGATGGTTTTCGCGGATCGCGTGCCGCCCGAAGGCTGCATCGTCGACACGGTCGCAATCGATAATCGAGAAGCCGGTGAGATCGCGGCAAGGCATCTGTTGGGCAGGGGTCATCGTGACATCGTCGTCGCCGCCTCAAGCCTCGGAATTTCACCGATCCGCGAGCGCACGCGCGGCGCCTGCGACCTGATTCGTGCGACGATCGGCCACGAGCCGACCGTCATCGAACTCGGTTCCAATGCCGAGCGCGGGGCCGGCGCCTTCCTGCATTGGCTCGAGCGACACCGGCGGCCGAGCGCAGTCATCGCCCTGACCAACGTCACGACGCTCAGCGCGCTCTCGGCGCTGGCCCGTCTGCGGGTCGATATTCCCGATCCGGTCTCCGTGGTCGGTTTCGACGACTATCCCTGGATGAGCGCGCGCAAGACCGGCCTCACCGCAATTCGGCAGCCGATCGCGGAGATCGCCGCAGCCGCCTGGCAGCGCCTGCGCGCGCGCATGGCGGGCGACGGCTCGGCGCCGCAGCGCATCGTACTGCAGACCAGCCTGCAGGTCCGCGAGTCCGTCCGCGATCTCGTGCCCGCGGCGGACGATGGTCGCGACAGCGATAGCCCCGAACCGCTTCTGAACCCGGAGACGGCGATCTCTGCGCCCAAAGCCATGCATTGACGGACAACCCCATGTCCGCGCCACCGGGCCAAGAGAGCCTGGATCGAAAGAAGTCCTGGAGGAAAGAGTGCAGCCTGAAAAAACGGCACGGATTCTGCCGCTGCTCGCGCCGGTCCATCTGCTCATCCTGAGCGTGATCGTGCTGCCGTCGCTCTATGTGATGTGGCTCAGCCTGAACACCTCGAGCTTCGGCCAGGCGCCGAGCTTCGTCGGGCTTCAGAATTATATGCGTGTCCTCGCGGACCCGGCCTTTCACAGCGCGCTGCTGAACACGGTCGTGCTCGTCGTCGTGGCCGTCCACCTCGAACTGGCCGTCGGGCTCGGCATGGCGCTGCTTTTCGCCAGTGGCCTGCCGTTTCGCCGCTTCCTTCTCGTCGCCGTGCTCGCGCCCTATGCCGTCAGCGAGGTCACCGCCGTGGTGATGTGGCGCTTCCTGTTCGATCCCGATGCCGGGCCGGTCACGCTGGCCTTGCGGGCATTGAGCCTGCCGACGCTGGATTGGTCCTTCGAACCGTCGCACGCCATGGTGCTGATCGGGCTGCTGACGGTCTGGCTGCATCTGCCCTTTACCTTCGTGATCGTCTATGCGGCACGCCTCGCCATCCCCGCCCAGCTCTACGAGGCGGCGCGGATCGACGGAGCCACGCGCTGGCAGGCCTTCCGGCGTGTGACACTGCCACTGCTCGGCCCGGCGATGCTGATCGCGCTGCTCTTCCGCTACATCTTCGCCTTCCGCCTGTTCTCGGAGGCGTGGCTGCTGACCAAGGGCGGACCGGCGCGCTCGACCGAAGTCGTGGCGATCTATCTCTATCAGGAGGCGTTCAGCTTCAACGCCTTCGGGTCGGCGGCGGCGACCGCCTGGATCATGGTCGTGGTCTCGCTGCTGCTCGCGGCCGGCTATGTTCTTCTGCTGCGACGGGGAGGCCTCTCCCATGCGCACTGAGCGTCTCCTCATCGGGGCCGGCAAGGCTCTCGCCGTCGCGGCGATCCTGTTCTGGTCGCTGTTTCCGATCCTCTTCATCGCCGTTTCGTCGCTGAAGCCGGGTCAGGACATTTTCGCGGTTCCGCCGAAATGGCTCTTCACGCCGACGCTGAAGCACTACGCCGAACTCTGGCGGTCCTGGGGTGTCTTCTTCGAAGCTCTGCTGAACAGCCTGCTGATCACGGTCGGCGCGACGCTGCTCGCGATCATCGCCAGCGCCTGTGCGGGCTATGTCTATTCCCGCCATTCCAGCCGATGGCTGGGAGCCAGCATCGTCGGACTGATCGTCGTACGCCTCATCCCGCCGATCGTGGTGACGCTGCCGCTGTTCCCGATCGTCAACGCACTTGGCCTCAGCGACACCCATCTCGTGCTGATCCTGCTCTACGCGACCTTCTTCGTGTCGCTCGGGACGGTGCTGATGCGCACCTTCATGGACCAGATCCCGCGCGAGCTCGACGAGGCTGCCTCGATCGACGGCGCCAGCCGCATGACGATCCTGCGCAAGATCATCGCGCCACTGGCGATGCCGGGCGTTCTCGCCGTCGCGGTCTTCGTGATCGTCTTCTCCTGGAACGAGTTCCTGTTCGCCTTCATCTTCACGGCGACGCGCGCCAAGACCGCGCCGCTCGTCATCTCGGAGATGATCGGCTCCATCGACGGCGTCGACTGGGGGATCCTCTTTGCCGCCTCGACGGTGCAGCTCGTGCCCGTCCTGCTCTTCGTCGTCTTCATGAACCGCTATCTCGTGGCCGGCCTCACCGCCGGTTCGACGAAGGGGTAGCCAATCAAAAAAGGGAGGAAGCCATGTCGAACAAGCCTGCAACAGACGTGACACGCCGCGGTTTCATGGCCGGCGCTGCCGGCGCCGCGGCCGCGCTCGCAACCGGGCCTGCCCTGGCCGCCGGCAAGACGCTGAACGTGCTGAGCCACAAGGTCCATCAGACCGTGCTCGGCAGCGGCGACAGTGACCTGCTGAAGGACTGGCGCAAGGCCAATGATGCCGAGATCACCTTCACCACCTTCGACTCCAACCCGCTGCAGGACCGGCTCTTCCGGGAGGCGAGCCTGAAGGAGACCGAGTACGGGGTTGGCTATCTCATCGACAACCGGCCGACCTCTCAGATCGCCGCCCTGTTCGAGCCGCTGGACGCTCTTCAGAAGCAGGACCCGATCGAGGATTTCGGCGATATCGCGCCTGGTCTCGTGCAGGGCATGACGGTCGACGGCAAGCTGATCGGCATCCCGGTGCGTCATGCGACGCAGGGCCTGTTCTACAACGAGGCCCTGCTCGATGAGGCCGGGATCTCGGCGCCGCCGACGACCCTCGAAGAGCTGATCGAGCAGGCCAAAAAGACGACCTTCACCTCCAAGGCCGGTACGCCGGTAACCGGCATGGTGCTGGCGAGCGATCTCGCCGTCTTCCCCGTGATGTTTGCCCGCGCCTATGGCGGAGACTTCATCAGTCCTGATCTCAAGTTGGTCCCGGACCGTGCCGCTCTGGAAAGCGGGCTCGCGGCTTTGCGCGGCATGTTCGAATCCGGAAGCCTGCCGCGCAGCTATGCGACGACCAAGAACGACGATCAGGTGACCTGGCTGCAACAGGGCCGTGCCGCCTTCACCGTCCTGCCTTTCGCCCGCGGCGCGCAGCTCAACAATCCCGAGCAGAGTAAGTTTGCGGGCAAGATCAAGGCGGTCGAGTTCCCGATCGCCGCCGGGCTCAAGGGCAAGATGCCGATGGCCTCCGTGGTCGAAGCCTGGGCGATGTCGATCCCGAAGAATGCCAAGGACAAGGCGCTGGCCTGGAGCTTCATCAGGGAAGTGTCGAGCAAGCGCGTGACGCTCGGCATGGCCGTCAACGGCAATGGCCCGGTGCGCGTCTCGACCTATGCCGATGAAAGCCTGAAGGCCAAAAACGCTCTCGCCGCCACAGAAGCCAGGGTGCTGGCGACGGCGCGCGGCGCCTTCCCGCCATTTCCCGAGGCGGCCCGAGCGCAGGCGACGTTCCTTGAGGAGGTCCAACTCGCCGTGCTCGGACGCAAGCCCGTCAAGGACGCAGTCGGCGCCATCATCGAGCGCGTCAAGCCGATGATGCCGGCCTGATTGAACGACAACGGCCGGCGACTCGGCGCCGGCCCCGCACCACGATCGAACGATGCCAATGGAAGGAAATCGCCTCATGTCCACCACAGGGGTTCGCTTCATCGAGGAGCCGGCGCGCTCCATCCCCGTTTCAGCCGATTATGACGTGCTCGTCGTCGGCGGCGGGCCGTCCGGAATCACCGCTGCCCTGGCCGCAGCCGAAGACGGTCTCCGCGTCGGGCTCATCGAAAGCCGCAGTTTCGTCGGCGGCAATATGACGATCGGCCTGCCGGTGCTCGGTTTCCTCGGCCAGAAGGGCAACCAGATCATCGACGGACTGCCGCAGAAATTCATCGAACGCCTGCGCAATGAGCGGGATGGCGCGAGCGAGCATCGGCCCTGCCCGCTGCATATGGGCATCACGCTGGTCGAACCCGAAGCGGTCAAGACCGTGGCGCTCGAGATGCTGACCGAGGCCGGCGTCGATGTGCTGTTCTACACCTTCTTCGCCGGCGCGCTTGTCGAGAACGACATCATTCGCGGCGTCATCACGGAGAGCAAGACCGGCCGCATCGCCATCCTCGCCAAGGTCGTCATCGACTGCAGCGGCGATGCCGACGTCGCCTACAGCGCCGGCGTGCCCACGGAGAAGGGCAATGCCGACGGCGGCATGCAGCCGCCGACGCTGATGTTCTGCCTGGCCGGCGTCGACACCGATGCGCTTCGGATGAGCATCGCAAATGCTCCGCCGGAAGCACGCACCTACCTCACCGACTTCATTCCCGCCGAGTATTTCGGCCAGAACCGGCAGTTCATCGTCGTCGGCATGCGTGAGCTGATGGCCAAGGCCAAGGCCGAGCGCGGCCTGCAGATCCCGAACGAGCGGACCATCATCATCACCGGTCTGAAGAAGGGCGAGGTCTGGATCAACATGACCCGCGTCAAGGGCACGGATGGAACCAACGCCCGCAGCCTGACCAAGGGCGAGATCGAAGGTCGCGCCCAGATCGACGATATCGTCACCTATCTCGTCAATTACGTGCCGGGCTTCGAGAAGGCCTATTTCACCAAGACCGCGCCTTTCCTGGGCATCCGCGAGACACGCCGCATCATCGGCCAATATGTGATGACGCAGGACGACGTCCTGTCCTGTCGCCATTTCGACGATGCGATCGCGGTGGCGAGCTATCCGATCGATATTCACCGCCCGTCCGACGACGGCTGTACCCTGATCTGGTGCGGCGACTGCTACGATATTCCATACCGCTCACTGATCCCGCAGAAGATCGGCAATCTGCTGGTCGCCGGACGCAGCATCTCTGCGACACACGAGGCCATGGGCGCGATCCGCGTCATGGCAACCTGCATGGCAATGGGCGAGGCGGCCGGGCGCGCCGCCAGGATCTCGGTCCGCGGCAACCGCCCGCCGGCCGATATCGACATCGAGGACCTACGCCGCCAGCAACTCGAGCGCGGCGTCTACTTGCGCAATCCAGATGGGACGCGTGCCGGGTCGCCAAATCGCGCCGCAGCCTGACCGCTCTGCACGGGGCGGCCGATGCCGCCCCTTCCGACAGGATCGCGAGGATATGACCGAGCATTTCATTGGCATCGATGTCGGCACCGCGAGCGCCCGCGCCGGAATCTTCGACCCGAGCGGGCGCATGCTCGCGACGGCGAAGCGGGGCATCGCGCTCTATCGGGACGGGCCGGACATCGCCGAGCAATCGAGCGCTGACATTTGGAATGCGGTCTGCGCCTGCGTCCGCGAGGCCATGGCGATGGCACAGCTCGCGCCGGAGGCCATCGCGGGCATCGGCTTCGATGCGACATGCTCGCTGGTGGTGCTCGGGCAGAACGGCGTGCCGCTGCCCGTCGGTCCCCATGGCGATCCGGGCCGCAACATCATCGTCTGGATGGACCATCGTGCGCTGGATCAGGCCGAACGCATCAACCGCACGAACCATCCGGTGCTCGCCTATGTCGGCGGCACGATTTCGCCCGAGATGGAGACGCCGAAGCTGCTTTGGTTGAAGGAGAATCTGCCGGCCACCTATCATGCAGCCTGGCAGTTCCTCGACCTCGCCGACTTCCTGACCTGGCGGGCAAGCGGCTCGCTGGCGCGCTCGACCTGCACGGTGACCTGCAAATGGACCTATCTCGCGCATGAAGCGCGCTGGGACGCAGGCTATTTCCACCAGATCGGGCTCGGCGATCTCGGCGACGATGGCTTTGCCCGCATCGGCACGGAGATCGTTCCCGGAGGCACTGCCCTCGCACAGGGGCTGACCGAAGAGGCAGCTGCCGAACTCGGGCTGAAGCCAGGCACTGCCGTAGCGGCGGGCTTGATCGACGCTCATGCCGGCGGTGTCGGCTCGGTTGGTGTGCGCTCGTCGCACGGCACGGCACTAACCCGCATGGCCTATGTCTTCGGCACCTCCGCCTGTACCATGGCAAGCAGCCGCGAGCCGATCTTCATTCCCGGTGTGTGGGGCCCCTACTTCTCGGCGATGGCGCCTGATCTCTGGCTCAGCGAGGGCGGTCAATCCGGCGCCGGCGCCGCGATCGAACAATTGATCGGATTTCATCCGGCCGCGCCGGAGGCGCAGCAGCGCGCGGCGGCGGACCATTGCTCATTGCCAGACTGGCTCGCCGCGCGCGCGGCGACGAGCGCCGCCGACCTTTCGGAGGCTGCACGTCTTGCGAAGGGTCTCGTCGTCGTGCCGGATTTTCTCGGGAACCGATCGCCGCATGCCGATCCGCAGGCCCGAGCCTTGATCGCCGGCCTGGGCATGGAGCGCGATCTGGACCATCTCGTCGCGCTCTATGTCGCCGGGCTGACGGGCATCGGCTACGGCCTTCGGCAGATCATCGAGGTCAGCCGCGCCAAGGGCGCAACGATCGATGCGATCGTGCTCAGCGGCGGCGCCGGTCGCGCTCCGCTGATCCGGCAAATGCTCGCTGATTGTGCCGGATTGCCCGTGCTCGTTCCCGAGGATGTCGACCCCGTCCTTCTCGGATCCGCGATGCTTGGTGCGACGGCGGCCGGAAACTTCCAGGACCTCGCGCAAGCCATGGTCGCGATGGCACCGGGCGCCAGTGTCTTCGCACCGGTCGGCGGCGACATCGCCCAGTTACACGACAGGCGCTTTGCTGCCTTTGAAACGCTGCAGGCAGCCGCACGCGCGGCGCGCGATCTGCTGCAGGAGACGAAAGATCATGCCGTGTCGGAGGCGATGACGTGACTCAGGAACTGGCCGGAAAGGTCGCCGCGATTACCGGCGCCGCATCGGGGATCGGACTGGCCTGCGCGAAACGGCTGCTGGCGGCTGGCGCGCGCGTCGTTCTCGTCGATCGCGACAGTGAAGCATTGGGCCGTGTCACCAAGTCTCTCGGCGCCGAGGCCATACCGCTCGTCGTGGACCTGGCCGATCCGGCCTCCGTCTCCGGCATGATGTCGCAGATCCTCGAGCGGGCCGGAGAGCTCGACATCTTCCACGCCAATGCCGGAGCCTATGTCGGCGGGCCCGTCAGCGACGGAGATCCCGACGCCTGGGACCGCATGCTGCATCTCAATATCAACGCCGTATTCCGCAGCATCCATGCGGTGCTCCCACATATGATCGCGCGCAAGACGGGCGATATTCTCGTCACCAGTTCTATCGCCGGCATTGTGCCCGTGGTGTGGGAGCCGATCTACACCGCCTCCAAGCACGCGGTGCAGGCCTTCGTTCATACCCTGCGGCGCCAGGTCATTCCGCACGGACTGCGCGTCGGGGCAGTCCTGCCGGGTCCGGTCGTGACCGCCCTCATCGCCGACTGGCCGCAGGAGAAGCTTGAAGCGGAACGCGCCAGGGGCGGCCTGATCGAAGCCGAGGAGGTCGCCGAGGCCGTGCATTTCATGCTGACCCGGCCGCGAAACGTCACCATCCGGGACCTGGTGATCCTACCCCAGAGCACCGACCTTTGAGCGCCCTCTCCAGGCTCCTCGTCAGCGCGTCATTGCAATGAGTGATTCTCGCGTGAGCTGGCGGGCCATCAGCGCCGGCAGGATATCGTTTTCCGCGGCGAGATCGCGACCGTAAAGCGCCGAGAAAATCTGGAGGCCGGCCTCGTGCAAAGGGGTCGCGACCCCGCATAGGCGTCCGAGTGCGACCAGGGGCGAGAGCCCGAACGGCACGTCCTCGAGTGTATAGCGCGTGTCGATCGTGGCCGGCCCGAGCGTCGGCTCCTGGCTGGCTGCCAGCAGTTTCGCGGTCTCTCCAAGGGCTGCATCGGGAAGCCCATAGGTCAGGGAATAATGCTCGCGCATGGTGCGGACCTCGACGCCGAACGCCGCCGCGATGGCGAGGCGTTCGGCGTCGATCGCTTCCAACAACCGCCCGACGGCCATCGTCATGTGCTCGCTCTGGCCCCAGGCCTCGGCCTTCTCCATGCGCGTGAAATTGCAGAGGGCCAGCGCCATGTGGCTTTGCGGATTGACGTTGCTCAGCGCCACGGCCAGCACATTCGAGATCGCGCGGAAACGGTCGCCAAACAGCGCCTTGCAGATAGTGAGGCCGCGCTCGGCGGCTTCCGTCGGCAGGGTCGAGATATCGACCTTGCCGCGCAGCGTCGCGATCTTCACGGAGGTGTCGCTCGTCTGGCGCGCGCGCAGCACCGTCGTGCTCAACGCCACGACCGGGACATCGAGCCCGCGATCCGCGATCAATCGTGCCAGATAGATCGCGCCCAGCGAGGCGTGCGAGCTGATCACGACCGTCTGGCCCGAGACGAGATGCGGCGCCATGGCGTCCATCACCGCCTTATGGCCGTTCGCGGGAAGCGCGATCAGGATCGCATCCGCCCCTGCCAGCGCGGCAGCGCAATCCGCGGCGATGGTCGGCTTGAACTCCCCGGCGACGACCCCTTCGCTGCGCAGCGTCTGGCCCTGGGCGAGCGCTGCGATGCGGCGGCCGGATGGCGACCACAGCCGGGCTTCATGACCGTTCTGGATCAGCAGTGCTGCGCTTGCATAGGCGATCGCGCCTGCGCCCATGATGGCGGTTTTCATGTCCTGTCCTCGTCGGGTCGTCAGTTGAAGAAGCGGGCCGGCCGGAACTCGGCCAGTTCGGAGCGGGTGCGGCCGCGCACGACTTCGTCGGCGATGGCTTCGCCGAGGAAGGCGCCGAGCGTCACGCCGCTATGCGTGACGGCGACATAGTAGTTGTCGAGCCCCGGGACCGGCCCGACAGCCGAGAGCGTGTCACGCGGGATCGGCCGGATCGCGATGCGAACGGCCTCGACCTCGACGGAGCGCAGGGCCGGGATCGTCGTCTTGGCCCGGGCGAGCAGTTCCTGAGCCTGGGGATGCGTGGGCAGGGAAGCGGCGTCGGCGGCGACCAGCCGGTCAAGCTCGTTCGAGCGCAGCAGGAACCTGCCGCCGCCATCGGGCCGCATATTGAGCAGGGGAGTGCGCAAGGCACTGCGCAGCGTCACGCCCGCCGGTGGGGTGTAGGCGACCAGGCCGACCGTCGGTGCGAGCGGAACCTGATGTTCGCTCCGGTTGGCGACCTCGTTGGACCAGCGTCCCGAACAGTTCACGACGATATCGGCATGGATCGGATCGCCGCCCGCGATCTCCACGCCATCGCAGCGCCCGCCGCTGACCAGCAGTCCCGAGACCTTGGCGTTGACGAGCCTCGCACCATGGCGCTCCTGCGCAGCAGTGACGAGCGCGCCGGCATAGGGCACGGCATCGAGCCAACCATCCCGGGGGTAGTAGATCACTGGCRCATTGCCGATCACGTCCGGGTCGATCTCCGGCTCGAGCTCGCGAACCTCCTTCAGACTGAGCAGCTCGGCCGGGTAGCCCCAGTCGATCAGCTGCCTGAGCTTCACCAGCGGGTCGGTGCCGTCGCGTGCGCCGGCTTCGGCCTCCGCATTCTGCCATTGCAGCACGCCAGGGCGGTGGTACCAGTTCGCGTGCGGAAACTCGGCCAGGATGTCCTCATGGGCCTGCCGGCCGGCGAAGTTCAACTTGTAATAGGCATGGGAGGTCAGCTTCTCGCAGGCATTGACCCAGGCATAGGTCACGCTGGAGGTGCCGCCGCCGATCCGCCTTTCCTCGACGATGGTGACCGCCGCGCCGGCCTGGGCGAGGCGATAGGCGACCGACGAGCCGATGACACCGGCACCGACGACGATGGCTTTCATCTGGAATGTCCTTGACGATTGAGAAGAGGGGGGCGCGGCGGCCTGGCCTGTCCGCGCTTGCCGGTCAGCCCGGCTAGTCAGCCTTTCCCGACCAGCATGCGATCGAGCCCGTAGATGCGGTCGACGAGGACCATCAGCAGGAAGGTCAGCAGGATGACGACGGTCGAGACCGAGGCGACGAGCGGATCGATCGATTCCTCGATGTAGTGGTACATCTTGACCGGCAGCGTCATCGAGGACGGCGTCGCCACGAACACCGTCATCGTCACCTCGTCGAAGCTCTGGATGAATGAGATCACCCAGCCGCCGGCGACGCCAGGGATCATCAGCGGAAACACCACCCGCCGGAACACGGTCCAGCTGGAGGCGCCGAGCGAGATCGCGGCGCGTTCGAGCGCCGGATCGGCCGCGGTCAGGGCCGCGAGCACCAGCCTCAGCCCATAGGGGAAAATGATCAGCACGTGGCTGGCGAGCAGGCCTGCGGTCGAGCCGGTAATATTGACCTGTGTGAAGAAGCGCAGGAACGCGACGCCGAGCACGACATGCGGGATGATCAGCGGCGACAGGAACAGCCCGACCAGGGCCTCGCGCCCGGGGAATTGATGCCGTGCCAGAGCGAGCGCGGCCGGCACGGCGAGCGCCATCGCGCAGGTCGCGGCAACGACGCCGAGCACGATGCTCATCCAGAAGGCGGAAACGAACTGCGGATTGGCCAGGATGGCCCTGAACCAGCGCAGCGAGAACGAGGTCGTGGGCAGCGAGAGCAGGTTGCTCGGCGTCAGCGACATCCACATCACCACAATCAGCGGTGCCAGCATGAAGATGACGAACAGGCTGTGGCAGAGGAGCGCGACGGGGCCGTTGCGGTTCATTGGGCAAACCTCGCATAGCGCCGCTCGAGCAAGCGGTTATAGGTCAGCATGATCGTGGCGTTGACGATGAGCAGCACGATCGCGATCGCCGCGCCGAGCGGCCAGTTCAGCGTGCCCAGGAACTCGTCATAGGTGGCGGTGGCGACGACCTTGAGCTGGCGCCCGCCGATGATCGCGGGCGTCGCGAAGGCACTGGCCGCGAGCGCGAAGACGATCAGCGATCCCGACAGGATGCCGGGCACGATCTGGGGCAGGATGATCCTGATGAAGATCGTGGTCTCGCCGGCGCCGAGCGACTGCGCCGCACGAACCACCTTGGGGTCGAGCCGTTGCAGGGCGGCCCAGACCGAGATGATCATGAACGGCACCGCGACATGGACGAGCGCGATGACGACGCCCTGGATGGTGTAGAGCATCGGGATCGGCCCGCTCGTCAGGCCGAGCCCGGAGGCGACGTTGTTGATCACACCGTTGCGGCCGAACAGCAGCGCCCATCCGAGCGTGCGCACCACGACCGAGATCAGCAGCGGGCTCAGCGTTACGATCAGGAAGATCGAGCGCCAGGGTGGTCGCATCCGCGACAGGAAATAGGCTTCGGGTGCGCCGATCAGCACGCAGAGCACCGTCGTCGCCAGCGCGATCCCGACCGTCCGCAGGAAGATGGTGTGGTAATAGGGATCGCCCAGCGTATCCGCGAAGTTCGACAGCGTCGCCCCGCCCGTCGCACCGGTCGCGAGGTCGAAGGACTGGAAGCTCAGCACGGCGATCATCACCAGCGGCGTCACCAGCAGCGCTGCGAAGAAGAGAAGCGCCGGCAGGCTGAGCAGCAGCGGCACGCGGCTCCTGGATGCCTCAGCCATGATGCGCGTCCGCGATGATGGCGGCATCCTCGGGCCGCCAGTTGAGCCCGACATCGTCGCCCTCGTTGAAGGCGGGCACTCCACGATGCGGCTCCGACGACAGCACCGCACCAATGGCCGTCTCGACGGAGAACAGCCATGAACTGCCTTGGAAGACACGTGATGTCAGCCGACCGCCGAGAAAACCGGTCCCGGGCGGCACGAGGCGGACCTTTTCCGGGCGCAAGGCGATCACCACCGCGCTGCCTGCCGAAAGCGAGGGCTGCGCCGTGCCGGGCACCGCCGCCTCGACGCCCTCGATGCGCAGCGAGCAACGCCCGGCCTCCACCGAGACGATCCTTGCCTTGAGTTGGGAGGAGCGGCCGACGAAGCTCGCGGCGAAATGGCTCGTCGGTGCGTCATAGAGCGTCAACGGATCGGCAAGCTGGACGATCCGCCCGGCATCCATCACCGCGATCCGGTCACAGGTCGCCAGCGCCTCGGCCTGATCATGCGTGACCATGATCGTCGTCGTGCCGACGCGGCGCTGGATCGCCCGGATCTCGACCTGCATTTCCTCGCGCAGCTTGGCATCGAGATTGGAAAGCGGCTCGTCGAGCAGCAACAGGGCGGGCTCGATGGCGAGCGCCCGCGCCAGCGCGACCCGCTGTTGCTGCCCGCCGGACAATTGCCGGGGATAGCGCTCGGCGAGATGGCCGAGACGCACCAGATCGAGCGCTTCCTTGACCTTCTGCTGACGGGCGGGCTTGGCGATCTTCCGCATTTCGAGCCCGAACGCGACATTCTCGGCGACCGTCAGGTGCGGGAACAGGGCATAGCTCTGGAAGACGATGCCCATGCCGCGCTGGCTGGCCGGAACACCCCGGAGGCTGCGCCCGTCGAGCAGTACCTCGCCGCTGGTCGGCTCCTCGAAGCCGGCGACGATGTTCAGCGTCGTGGTCTTGCCGCAGCCGGACGGACCGAGCAGCCCCACGAACTCGCCGGGCTCGATCGCCAGGTCGATTCCGTTGAGCGCCGTGAAGGCGGCAAAGCGCTTGGTAAGCCCGCGAAGGGCGATCTTGGCCATAGTCGAGGGTGATCCATGAAACCGCCTGCGCCCTTGGCGCAGGCCTGATGTCCGGAGGAACGAGGGCTTCAGGAATCGGCCCGAAAGGTGATGCAGATCAGAAGGTTAGATCGGCGAATCGGATAAGATCCGGTCCGCTGATCTAGCGCTCGATCTCGCGGTTCCAGCGCTGCGTCCACGCAGCCCGGTTCTGGTTGACGGTCGGCCAGTCGATCTTGGCGAGCTTGGAAACGGCCTGGTCGCCGACCGCCAGCCCCGCGGCTTCATCCGCCGTCAGCTCCGTCTTGCGGTTCACCGGGCCATAGCCCGCGCCGGCAAAGACCTTCTGGATGGCTGGCGAGAGCATGTGCTGGATGAACTTTTGCGATTGCGGCGCCACGTCGCTGTCAACGACGGGGCACATCGTCACCATCAGTGCGCCGGCCCCTTCCTTCGGCTCGGCCACTTCAAGCGGCAGGCCCTCCTTCTTCAGCGCGACGGCGCGCGAGCGCGAGATCACGGTCAGCGCGATCTCGCCGCTTTGCAGCAGCTCCTCGAGCTTCGGTGCGGAGGGTGCGAAGGTCAGGATATTGGGCCGGATCTTGTCCTTGAAGGCGGCGAAGCCGGGCTCGATCTTGCTCTCGCCGCCGCCCTCGGCGCGCGCCACCATGATCAGCCCATGCAGGCCGGTCGTGCTGGCGGCGCCGAGCAGGGCAAGCTGCCCCTTATAGGCGCTGTTGCCGAGGTCGCCCCAGGAGGTCGGCACCGGCCAGCCTTTCTCCTTGAAGATCTTGGCATTGTAGACCGGGGTGGTGACGCCGATGCCGAAGGCGATGGCCTTCTCGTCCAGTTTCGCGATCGGATAGACATCGTCGAGCACCGGGGCCTTCTCGATCGGCGCGCAGAACCCGAACTGCACGGCCTGATACATCGGGCCGTCATCGACCATGGCGACGTCGATCTCCTGCTTGCCGCGCTGGGCCTGCAGCTTGGCGAGCGTCGCCGTCGACTGTCCCGCGACATACTCGACCTTGACGTTGTTCGCCTTCTCGAAGGGCGGAATGATCGCGGTGCGCATCAGGCGCTCGAAGGAGCCGCCATAGCCCGCGACATACATCGTCTGCTGGGCGCTCGCTCCCGCGCTGACAAGGCCGCCCGTGGCGAGCGCGAGGGCGAAGACGGATCCAAGCGAAGTCGAACGCAAAGTGGCCATGCCGAAAAATCCCCTGTTTGGCCGGGGAACACGGCCCCCGTTGCAGCCAAGGGTTGGGGAGCGGCACCCATCTGTCAATCGACTGATTATGGATCACGCCATTCAGATTTGATATGGTATCGCCGCGATTGCCCTGCCGGCGCACCGACCGGGTCGCAATGCCCGGTCAGGCCGACCGTAGCGGAACGGGAATGGAGTGCCGGATTTGGCTCAGATCACCCACAGGCATGCCGAAGCCTTCAACGCGGTTCTGCATGTCGGGAGCTTCACCAAGGCCGCGCGCCTGCTTCGCAGCTCCCAGCCCTCGATCAGCCGATTGATGAAGGAGCTGCAGGAGGCGGTCGGATTCGTGTTGTTCACGCGCAGCGATGGCCGCACGGTCGCGACGCCCGAAGCGATGGCCCTGCATCAGGAAGTCGAGCGCAGTTTCGTCGGGCTCGAACGGATCAGCGAGCGCGCCGCCCAGATCAAGGAGCGCCGCGTCGAGCAGTTGCGGATCGTCAGCATGCCCGCTCTGGCGCACACCTTCCTGCCTGTCGCCCTTGCCGGATTTCTCAAGGACCGCCCGAGCGTCGCCGCTGCGATCCAGGCGCAGCGTTCGGAGTCGATTGCCTCGTGGGTTTCGACACAGCAATTCGATGTCGGCTTCGCGATGCTCCCGATGGACAAGCCCGGTGTCGAGATCGAGCTGTTCGACCCTGCCATCGGCGTCTGCGTGATGCCGGCCGGTCACCCGCTTGCGGTGCGGCCGGAGATCGTCCCGCAGGACCTGGACGGCATGCCGTTCATCGGCAAGGGCGCGGGGAGTTTCATGTCCCGCTCGCTGCAGCAGGTGCTCGACGACGCCAGGGTGCGCTGCGACGTTCGCGTCGAAACCCCGATCGCCGCCATCGCCTGCCAGATGGTGGCGCAGGGACTGGGCCTGACCATTGCGGACCCGTTCACGGCAAAAGCGTTCGAACCGCTGGGGTTAGTCTCCCGTCCCTTCCGGCCGGCCATCGCCTATAATTTCGGAGTTCTCTACCCCTCGCACAGCCTGCGCTCGCAACTTGTCTCCGACTTCGTCGCGCATCTGCATCTTGAGCGCCAGAAGGTGCACGGAAAGGCTCCAAGCTCGGGGGCGCCGTGAGCCGAACCTGGACTCCCGTCCGTAGGCGGGCGTCTCCAAGCGCCTGCTCCAGCCGGGGCCCTGCTGGCGCAGTTGCGTCTCAGGTCATTTCAGCACCGGCAGGATGAACGCAGTTGAGACCCGGAGAACCGCGCTAACGAGGCGCCCGGTTCGCCGACGCGAAACGCACGTTTCCCATCGTAGCCTCGGTCAGCGCGCCCTGGAGAGATCCCGAAAGCTGCTTCACGAGTTCCGGTGTGTATCGATCGTAGAGAGACTGGTTTGATCGGCCCAGCGCATGCTCGCCGGTAAAACTGCCCGCGTAGCCTCGGATCACGACGTCCAGCACCTTGTCCCGGACGCGGTCGATATAGGCGGCATCTGGCCGGCCGGGATGCACAAGATTGAAGTGCATGCCGCCATCGGCAATATGCCCGAAATCGCAGAGCTCGAGCTCGGGGAACTCGGCGTTGAGGAGCGGAATGATCTCGGTTCGGAAGGGAACAAGGTCTGAGCGCTTCAGGGAAAGATCGAAGGCGATCACATGCCCCGCCGCCTTCAGCCCCTCCGGCAAGGAATGCCGCAACGCCCAGAGTTCCTCCGACCGACCAATCAGCGCATCGGCGAGCAGCGGATCATCCTGCTCGAACAGCTCGGCGAGAACGGTCTCGAGAACGACTGGGAGCGCGGCTTCATGCCCGCGCTCGGGCCAATTCCGGGTCAGTTCGACGAGGATCGCGTAAGGCGGAATCTCGCCGCGAGCGAACGGATTCCTCAGGCGCTCGACATGGGCAAATGTTCGCTTCATCGCGTTCCGCGAAATCCCCTCGACGGCGCTCAGATACTCGCCGCACGCTTCCTCAAGCGCCGTGAGCAGGAGGGGAATGGCCTCATCGTCACGCGGCACGAGCAACGCCGTCGCGACCTGTCGCGGGACGCGCTGCACTTCGAGAACCGCCCTTGTAATAACGCCGAACGCCCCGCTCGTCCCGACGAAGAGATGTTTCAGGTCGATATGCGCGTTGTCCTTCCGCAGGCCGGTCGTGAGGTCAAGGATGGTGCCATTGCAATCTGGAAGCACGACCTCCAGACCCAGAACCTGTCGCCGCATGGCGCCATAACGGAGGAAGCGAGCGCCACCGGTGTTCGTGGCAATCATGCCGCCAACCATCGGATCTGCGCCGAGATCGATCGGCAGAAAGAGCCCATGCGTCGCGAGGGTCTCATTCAGCGTCGACAAGCGAACGCCGGCCCCTACCGTCACCGTGCGATTGGTCAGATCGATTTCGAGCGGAGCGCTCAAGCGGTCGACGCTGAGAACGACCTGCGTTCCCGACTGATCGGGAGTGGATCCCCCGACCACACCCGTATTCCCGCCTTGGGGCACGAGGCGAATGCCATTCGAGACCGCATAGGCGACGATGCGGGACACCTCTTCGGTTGTCCCGGGCCGGACGACGAATAGCGCCCTCCCCTCGTCATACCGTGCTCCGACCTCGTATCGGCGCCTATCGGCAGCGTCTGTGACCAATCCCTTGGTCCCGACGATTGCGCTGATGGCGTCAAGATGTCTGGTGTCGCTCATGTCTGTGCTCGATCGCTGGCAAATCCGGGCGTGTTGATCGGAACCGTTTGGGAACTCTCGCCCCGTCAGACGGATTCGCTTTGCTTGCACCGGCCACTGATTGTGCCTGGCCTTGCCGACCTAAGGTCAACAGGCGGAGTTCGGTCCGGGTGGGCTCGGCCGACAGCCCTGCCCGCCCGGGGGTTCTCAAGATCCAGTCCGTCAATCCACTCCATCGACGGGACTATTGCGGAGGCGACATGTCGGACTTGAACCATTTCATCGACAGAGTCTTGATCGTGCCATCCGCGAGTGCCTGCTCGATCGCCTGGTCAAAGCGTTGCTTGAGCTCGCCATCGTCCTTGCGCAGGCCGATCGCGACGCCACGACCAAGCAGTCCGCCGCGAAATGACGGCCCCGCAACGGTCATGCCGTTCAGTTCCTTCCTTTCACGCGACGACATCGCAGACGCGTAATCGACGAACACCGCATCGATGCGACCTGCGGAGAGATCAAGATCATGCTGCTCGGCTGTCTTGTACTCCCTGATCTCGATGTCTCCCTTGAAGTAGGTCTCCAGGAATGCAAGGGCGTTGGTCGATGTCTGCACGCCGATCGTTTTCCCCTTGATCAGCTTTTTCATCTGCTCAATCGTGTTTTTGCCGTCGTCGTTCAGAGATGTGATGTCGATCAGCTGTCCGCTCTTGGGCAGATTGAGCATTTCGCGATCGGTCATCGTCGCGAAGACGTGGCGGCTCGTGGCGTAGGGCCTCGAAAAGCCGATCACCGCCAGCCTTTTGTCGGTGATGTTCATTCCCGTCATCACCGCATCGTGCTTTCCGGCCTGGAGAGCCGGGATGATGCCGGCCCAGTCCTGACCGACGACCTTGCACTTGGCATTCATCCGGCGGCAGAGATCGTTCACCAACTCGACGTCGAAACCGCCGAGCTTCCCGCTCGGCTCGGTGTAGTTCCAGGGCATGAAGGCACCTTCGGTTGCGATGGTGATCTCCTTTCCCTGCTGCGCTTCGGCGGCAGTCGCCAGGAATGCGCAAGCGCTCAGCGCCAGCCAGCCCAGTCGAAATCTCGGGTTGTTCATCGTGTCCCCTCCTAACGATGCTCAGAGATGAATTGTCGAAACCGTGGCGATGTTGGTGCGCTGAATACTTCGCCAGGCGGCCCGTCCTCCTCCACCATCCCCTTGTGGAGGAACACCACGCGGGACGAGACATCCCGGGCAAAACCCATTTCGTGCGTGACCACGAGCATGGTGCGGCCCTCTTCCGCCAGCGATCGCATGACGCGCAGGACCTCGCCGACGAGTTCGGGATCGAGCGCCGAGGTTGGCTCGTCGAACAGCATCAGCTTCGGCTTCATGGCGAGGGCGCGCGCGATTGCGGCACGCTGCTGCTGGCCGCCCGACAGATGAGCCGGATAGTGGTTGCGCTTGTCGACGATGCCGACCTTCGCAAGCAGCGCCTCGGCCTCGGCGATGCACTCCGCCCTTGGTCGCTTTTGCACATGGATCGGCGCCTCGATGACGTTCTCAAGCACCGTCAGGTGCGACCAGAGATTGAAGCTCTGGAAGACCATCGCGACGCGGGAGCGGATCCGGTCGACCTGGGAGCGATTAGCCGGCTCCGTGCGTCCGTTTCGGCCCTTGCGCAGTGCAATGACTTCACCGCCGATCGCGATCTCGCCGGCGTCGGGCGTCTCCAGCACGTTGATGCATCGAAGCATCGTTGACTTGCCGGAGCCCGACGAGCCGAGGATTGAGATCACCTGTCCCTCGGCCGCATCGAGCGAAATACCGCGCAAAACTTCCAAGGAGCCGAAACTTTTGCGCAGATCGCGCACCGAAACGGCTGGCGTGGACAATGAGGTCACCGATCGTCTCCGCTACTCATGGACCGGCTCAAGGCGCTGAATGGGCATGGGCGCGTCCCGCAGATGCGGCGAAAGCCTGTGCTCCAGGGCTTGAATGGCCCGCGTCACGAGGAAATTGAGAATGAGGTAGATGGCCCCGGCGCAGATGAAGATCTCGATCGCGCGGAAGCTCTGCGAAATCAGCTTATGCGCAATGCCGGTCACTTCCATCATCGTGATGATCGAGGCGAGCGAGGTCGCCTTCACCATCAGGATGATTTCATTGCCGTAGCCCGGAAGTGCCTGACGGACAGCAATCGGAACGATGATCCGCCGATAGAGGAGAAGCGGCGACATCCCGCAGGCGCGTGCCGCTTCGATCTGACCTTGCGGGACGGACTGCAAGCCTCCGCGGATGATCTCGCTCACATAGGCGGCGGTATTCAGGGTCAGGGCGAGCAGAGCGCACCAATACGGCTCGCGGAAGAAACCCCATAGGTTCATGGCCTGCAGGGCCAGCCGAAATTGACCGAGCCCGTAGTAGATGAGGAAGATCTGAACAAGAAGCGGCGTCCCGCGGAACACGAACACATAGCTGCGCGCAAGCCAGTCCAGGACCGGCACCCCTGACATGCGCATCGTCGCGAGGGCCATCGCAACGATCAGACCCAGAGTGACGGATGAAAACGTGAGTTTGAGTGTGAGGGGCAGTCCTTCCAGCAGCTTGAGGAAGGTTTCCCCCATGAATGCGGCGTCAATCACGGGCTTCGCTTCTCAGGATGCTTGAGGGTGATGGGCATGTGAGCGGGCTGCATTCAGGCTCTCCGGACGCCGCGCATCGCGTAGCTCTCGGCGCGCCGGAATCCCCATGAGGAAACCGTGGTGATTGCCAGGTAGAGCACAGCGGCAGCGAGATAGAAGCTGAACGGCTCACGCGTGGAGCCGGCGCCAATGGCCGACTGGCGGAGCAGCTCGACCAGCCCCGTGACCGAGACGAGGGCGGACTCCTTCAAGGCCAGTTGCCAGACATTGCCCAGGCCCGGGATGGCATATCGCAGCACCTGTGGCGCGATGATGCGGCGGAACATCAGCGTGCGGTGCATGCCCACGGATTTCGCCGCCTCGATCTCACCCCAGTTCAGCGCCGTGTACGCGCCTCGAAAGACCTCTGACTGATAGGCGCCGGAGATAATGCCGATCGCAGCGGCACCCGCGGCGAACCCCGACACACCGACGAAGCCCCCGGGACCGAAAAGTCCCGCGATGCTGCTGAGCAGCGCGCTCCCCCCGAAATAGAAGAGGTAGATGATGAGAAGGTCCGGAATGCCGCGAAGAATCGTGGTGTAGGCATCGGCCGCAGCGCGAGCGACCGCACCGCCTGACAGCTTCACCCAGGCAACAAGGCCACCGATCACAGAACCGAGGAGGAAGCCGCAGGCGGCGACTGATAAGGTCACGCCGGCAGCGACCAGCATCGCCACGCCCCAACCGTCGGAGCCCAGACTCATCAGCGACAATGTCGACATAGGCAGCGTCTCGCGGGCTCAGGCGGACAAGACGCTCATACCAAGCCCGGAACCAATGCCCGCGGCTCCAGGGCACCTCCGCTGGGCTATGCATCCGCCGTTCGACTCGTATGGCAGTTTGATTGCGTTCACGTCAGCCTCCCCGGATGCTGCATTCTTTGTTCTTGTCTTGAACTTAACAAGCGTTTGGTTGTCGGACAAAAAGACATACTAGAAGATGGCCGTCAAGCGCGGTCGCGTTCCGCCCGACTTTGCGGATCGCGAAAACCAAGCAGCGCGAAGAATGTCCCTGAATCGAGTTACACAGCTGGGCGCGCGAGCCTTTCATAGGTTTCGCGGGAAGATGACACGCTCCGCCTGGAATCGAGCAGAGGCCTGCCCCGAGAATGTGTTCCTGCAGCATGAACAAGCGCCGCATTCCAGCGACGATCAAAGTTGCCCGACAAATATTCCTTTGATAGGGATTGGGTGAAATGAAAGCCAAGAGCGCCGGATCCACGCCTGCCGAAGAGCCTCGTCCCTTGCGACGGCCGAACCTTGCCGAGCAGATCGCCGGCGATCTCGCGGCACGCATCAGCGGGGGCGAACTCGAGATCGGCCAGAAATTGCCGACCGAGTTCGCACTCTCACGGAGCATGGGTGTCAGCCGAGCCGTCATCAGGGAAGCCATCTCGAGGCTCAAGCAGGAGGGGCTGGTCGACGCGCGCCAGGGCAGCGGCGCCTTCGTGACGAGCATGCGCGCCGCGGGATCGTTCCGGCTCGATCCACGAGAGATCGAGAATAATCGCGAGCAGCTGTCGCAGGTCTTCGAATTGCGCCTGACTCTCGAGGGTGATGCGGCGGGCTATGCCGCGCTAAGGCGTTCGGACAGCGACTTGCGCGCGCTCTCTCAGTGTCTCCACGCCATTGATGCGAATATCCGCGATGGGGATGACGGCATTGACGCGGACTTCGCTTTCCACAGCACGATCGCCAAGGCGACCGGAAATGCGTTCATTCTCGAGCTGGTTGATCTTCTTGGAGCGCAGCTCAAGAACTCTGTCCGCATCGCCCGTCTGAATTCTTCCTCCTATGTCGGCCGGCCGGAGGCAGTTCTCATGGAACATAAGGAAATCTATGACAATATTGTCGAGCAACGTGTGGAGGCGGCACGCAGCGCCGCCCGGCGGCACGTCATGAACGCAGCGAAGCGGCTGGGTCTCTCGGTCGGCTTCTAGACTCGCGCAAGGGAGGCGGATGCCCGCGCCCTGCCCCGTGAGAAGCCTCAAAATCCCTCGGTCTCCACAGAAGATCCATGCCAATCATGAACCTGGGCGATCTGCGCCCGACCCTTCCGCGCTCGGGCCGCTATTGGTTCGCCCCCGATGCCTCGATCATCGGCGACGTCATCTTCGATGACGACACCAGCGTTTGGTTCGCCGCCGTCATCCGGGGCGACAATGACCGCATATCGATCGGTGCCGGATCAAACATTCAGGACGGCGCCGTGCTCCACGTGGACGCAGGATATCCTTTGGCGGTCGGCGCCTCGTGCACTGTCGGGCACCGCGCCGTTCTGCACGGCTGCACGCTTGCCGACCGGGTGCTCGTCGGCATGGGCTCGACCATTCTGAACGGCGCCGTCATCGGAGAAAACTGCATCGTCGGCGCAAACGCTCTCATCACCCAGGGCAAGCGCTTCGAACCGAACTCGCTGATCGTGGGGGCCCCTGCCAAGGCGGTGCGGTCGTTGACGGATCAGGAGATCCACGACATCGCGGAGACCGCGGCGGAATATGTCTCCAACCACCGACGCTTCATCGCGGAGATGGCAATTGACCATCCAGCGCGGAGCTCCCGGCATCTGGTCTGACGCCGACGAGGTCAAGCGCCATGGTGGCATAGAGCCCGGCCGCTTCTTTCACGGTAAGCCTGCCGTTGCTGCGATACCAGGTGATGACGCCGTCACACATCGAGATGATTGCGAAGGCGGCAAGTGATACGTCCTTGACCGTAAACACACCCTCCGTGACCCCGCCCTGGATCACACGGCGCAGATTCTCGGTGTGCCGGCGCTGCAAGACACGCATGACGCCGCGTTGCTCGTCGGAGAGAAATTCGACCAGCGGACCCATTCCCAGGAACGTCCGGTCATAGACCCGGGCATATTCGACCTTCTCGATCTGATAGCGAACATGCGAGGCCACCAGCGCCGCGAGTTGGCGCCTTGGGTCGGGAGCTGCCTTCGCGACGGCTTCCTCGGTCGTTGCGAGGAAATCCCGTTGATTGTCCTCGAGGACGGCGAAGAGCAGCGCCTCCTTTGAGGAGAAATGGTGATAGAGGCTGGGGGCGGTGATGCCGAGCTGCTCCGCCAGGAGGCGCATGCTCACCCCCTGATAACCGCGCTCACCGAACAGCAGGGTTGCGGTGCGTACGATCGCATCCCTGCCGCTCTCCCGTTGCTCCGGTCTAAAGCTCGTCGTCATCCATCGCTTGTGCACTGGATCCCATGAGAGTTCCAGCCAGGCGTCGCGGCTCGGGCCAATCAGGCGATATGGGCCGAGCTTCCCAGGATGGTTTCGATGCAGCGAGACCAGTAGAGCAGGCGCGCATCTTCCTTGACGCAGCCGACCACCTGGAAACCGAGCGGCAAGCCTGCTGGTCCGCGAGACACCGGCAAGGTGATCGAAGGGTTGTGCAGCAGGGACCAGATGCGGATGAAGGCGGAGCTGMCGGTGCTCGTCGCCTCCGGCGCCTCGCCCAAGGTCGACGGCATGACGAGCACGTCGACATCGCGCGCGAGATCGTGGAAGGCCCTGCGGCACGCGTCCGCGGCGTCGAGCGCACGCGCATAATCGTCGGCGGAGTAGCTCTCGCCGAGTTCGAGGTATTCGATCAGTTCGCGATCGCACTTGTCCGCATGGTTGCGCTTGATGTCGGCATACTCGCGCGCCAGATCATAGGCCATGATCACATCCTGCGCTTCCCCGATCGTCTCGAAGATCGCGGGCATGACCAGCGACTGGACGGTCGCACCTGCCGCTTCCAGTTTGCGCAGATTGTCCTCGAAGATGGCCAGCGCAGCGGGATCGGCCTTATCGAAATCCTTCGTCCTCCACACGCCGACGCGCATGTCGGTACGCACGGATGTCGTTGCATCGAAGCGCGGATCGCGGGTGAAGCCGCGCATGAAGAGCGTCGCGTCTTCCACCGAGCGACAGATCGGCCCGATGACGTCGAGCGGGCGCGAATAGGTCCTGATGCCGACATAGGGAATGGCGTCCAGCGTTGGCTTGAAGCCTACCGCTCCGCAGAAGGCGGATGGCCTCAGGATCGAGCCGGCCGTCTGTGTGCCGATGGAGATCGGCGTCATGAAATCGGCGACGGCGGCGCCGGAGCCGGCCGAGGAGGCCGCCGGCGTGCGCGTCAGATCGTGAGGATTGCGTGCGGGTCCCGGCAGCATGATGGCGTGCCGCGAGACCGTGTTCTTCCCAAGGATGGTGAAGCCGAAATTGCGCGCCATCGAAACCACCGGCGCGTCGGACTGCGGCTGGCGGCGAGGAAATATCTCGGGATCGCCCAGCTCAGTCGGCATGTCGGCGGTGTCGATCGTATCCTTGAGACCGAGCGGGACGCCGTCGAACAGGCGGCTACGGCCGTTCCGGTCGAGAGCCCGCGCGTGAGCGAGGGCGGCGTCGGCGTTCACATGGACCCACGCCTTGACGCCGCCATTGCGCTCCTCGATGCGCTCCAGGCAGGCGCGTGCCCAGGCTTCGCAGGTCAGAGTCCCCTGATCGAGCGCTCGCAAGCCCTCGGTCGCGGTGAGCATGGCCGTGCGCGAGGCAGCCGGCCGTTTGGCCGTCACCGGCCGGTCGACGGAAGAAATGTCCATTGTGCCTGTCCCGTTTCTAGACGTGCGTGGAAGGTGCGTGGGGCATTGCCGCCTG
Source organism: Allobosea sp. 05T433 (assembly GCF_056396065.1). Classification (NCBI taxonomy): domain Bacteria; kingdom Pseudomonadati; phylum Pseudomonadota; class Alphaproteobacteria; order Hyphomicrobiales; family Alloboseaceae; genus Allobosea; species Allobosea sp. 05T433. Next base: position 39,393 of record NZ_JBFTKS010000020.1, read on the forward strand.
GGATTGGCCGCGTCCGATATAGACGTCGCCCATTTCCTCGTTGGCTAGCAGGCTTGCGCCTGTGTCAGACAAGACGATGCGCCCCGCATCGAGGATGTATCCGCGGTCGCTGAAGGCGAGCGCCTGACGTGCCCGTTGCTCGACCATCAGCACCGCAACATCGGCCTGCGGCAGCCGCTTGACCTCCTCGAAGACCTGGTCGGTCAGCGCCGGCGACAGCGCCGCGGACGGCTCGTCAAGCAGGATCAGGCGGGGCGAGGACATCAAGGCCCGCGCAAAGGCGAGTTGCTGACGCTCGCCGCCGGAGAGGTTTTCCGMATAGGTGCCGCGCCGCCCCGCCAGAGCGGGGAAGAGATCGAACATGTCGCGGATTCGTGCGCTTTTGCCAGGCGCATGTTCCACGACCTGCAGGTTCTCCAGCACGGTCAGGGTGCCAAAGACGTTTCGGACTTGCGGCACGTAGGAAATGCCGATGCGGACGCGGTCCTCGATTTGCAGCTTCATCAGATCGATGCCGTCGAACACCATGGTGCCGGCGATACGGGGCAGGATGCCCATCGCCGCCTTGATGAGGGTCGACTTGCCGGCGCCGTTGGTGCCCGCGATCGTGACGATTTCCCTGGCGCCGACATGCATGTCGATACCGGTGATGATGTCGACATCGCCGTAACCGCCGGACAGGTTGGCGATTTGCAGAAGGCTCATATCACACCCCCCATATAGGCTTCGCGGACGCCCGGATCGGCGAGAACCGCGTCAGGCGTGCCACTGGCGATGACCTTGCCGCGATCCATCGCGTAGAGTCGGGGCACGACGCGCGCGAGCTCGGCGAGATTGTGCTCGATGATCAGCACGGCGATGCCGCGCCGGTTCAACTCGACGATCCGGTCGCAGAGCTGCTCGATCAGAACCGGATTCACCCCGGCGAAAGGCTCGTCGAGCAGGATGCATTTGGGTTCGAGCATCAGCAGCCGGCCGATCTCGAGCAGCTTCTTCTGGCCGCCCGAGAGCTTGCCCGCCAGTTCGTCCGAGACGCGCGCGAGGTTGAGGAAGGCCATCACTTCCCGCACGCGCTCGGCCAGTCGCTCTTCCTCCTGCCGGATCGCGCCGCGCGCGAAAACCAGGGCGGCGAGCTTCTCGCCACGCTGATCCCGCGCTGCCACCATCAGGTTGTCGAACACCGTCATGTGGCTGAATTCACGCGGGACCTGGAATGTGCGGGCGAGACCGCGCCGGACCCGCTGATGGACCGGCACTTCGGTGATGTCTTCGCCCTGGAAGACCACACTGCCGGACCCCGCCGGAATATAGCCGGTGGCGACCGAGAACAGCGTGCTCTTTCCCGCACCATTCGTTCCGATCAACCCGACCAGTTCGCCTTCGCCGACTTCGAGCGAAACATAGTCGAGGGCACGAAAGCCGCCGAAGCGAGCCGTGATATCGGTTATCGAAAGGAGCGCCATCAGTTGCTCCTCCGCGACGATTTTCCGAACAGGCCTTGCGGGCGGTAGAGCACGACGCAGATCAGAGCCATGCCGATGATCCAGATCCGGACGCTCGCCAGTTGGACCTCGGAGACGCCGGTGAAGACATCGCGCAGGAAACGCGAGCCTTCGAGGAACCCGACGAGCAATACGGTTCCGATGACCACGCCGCGCAATGTTCCGACACCGCCCAGGACAAGGGCGATCCAGATGTAGAAGGTGATGAGCGGGACGTATTGCTCGGGGCTGATGAAGGTCAGGTAATGGGCCTGGAGTCCGCCCGCGAGGCCCGCGATTCCGGCCCCGATCATCAGGGATCGCGTCTTGAACTGGGCCGGATTCTTGCCCAGCGCCCTGACCGCTACCTCGTTGTCGCGGATGGCTTCGATCACCCGGCCGAACGGGCTCCTGATGATATGATGGATCAGCAGGAAGACCACGGCACAGACCGCAAGCAGCAAGAGAAAGATGTAGAAATCGGTCATTTTCGGATCGACCCAACCGGCAAAGAGCCTGGGGATGCCCGGCAGCCCATGCATGCCGCGCGTCAGCCATTCCTCTGTCTGCAGTGTCATGCGGACAGCTTCGGAGAAGCCGAGCGTGACGATGGCGAGATAGTCGCCGCCCAGCCGCAGCGAGATCATCCCCAACGGGTAGGCCGCGAGGGCGGCGAGCGCCGTCGCTGCAGCCAGCGAGACGGGGATCGGCACCCCTTTCAATGCTAGCAGGGCCGAGGTGTAGGAGCCGATGGCGAAGAACCCGACATGGCCGAAATTCACCAGGCCGGTGAAGCCGTATTGCAGCGCCAGCCCGCTCGCCATCAGGAGATAGATCAGCACGCTGATCGAGATCGCGATCAAATAGCCTTCCATGGCATCACCTCGCTGCAATCGGACGGCCGAACATTCCCTGCGGTCGCAGGAGCAGCACGCAAAGAAGGATCAGGAAGGCGAGAACGACCTTGTAGGCAGGGCCGACGAACAAGCTCGCGACTTCCTGCGCGATGCTGAACGTCACGATGCCCAGAACCGCGCCCACAGGGCTGCCGATCCCGCCGAGGATCACGCCAGCAAACATCGGCATCAGGAGTTCCCAGCCGAGTTCGGGCAGCACCACTGCCTTGATGCCCAGCAGCGCACCACCGAGTCCGCAGAATGCTCCGGCCACGGCCCAGAGGAAGATCATCACCCTGCGCGCTCGAATGCCGCTCGCGGCGGCCAGTTCCGAGCTGTCCGCGATCGCCCTCATGCGACGTCCCGTCGGGGTCAGATACATGACGCAGAAAACCAGCAGGAGCGCGATGATCGCAGCGCCGACGATGTAGAGATCCGTCGGCAGGATGCGGATTCCGCCGAAATTCCAGGCCCGCACCAGTGGCAGGTCCACGACATATTGGTCCTGCCCCGCGAAGAAGGTGATTGTGCTGCGAACGGCAAAGGCCACGCCGATGGAAGCAATAAGCCGGGCGACGTGCGAGCGTTCCGCCAGTGCCCGGAAGACCCAGAAATACATCAACAGCGAAACAGCGGCGGTCATCGTCATCGCGCCGAGCACGGCGGTTACGATCGAGCCTCCCAGAAACATCTGGGAGGCAATGGTCGTGTAGGCGCCCAGGGTCATGTAGTCGCCGGTGGCCGCATTGGGAAAGCGAGCAATGCCGAACACGAGCGTGATCGCGAGTGCGGGCAAGGCCAGTAACATCCCGATCACGACGCCGTTGATGACCGCGTTAGCGATCGAGATCCAATCCATCGGTGCGACCTTCCTATGCCGGCAGCTGGCCGGGGATGGTCTCTTTCAGGACGAGCTTGCCGTCCTGAATGTCGAACACACCGAAATCGGGCACCGTCTCGCCATGCTTGCCGAACTCGAGACGCGAGGACGCCCCGTCGTAATCGACCTTCTGTCCCTTGCGCAGGATATCGCGGCCTTCGACGAAGGAGTTGGCCTTGGTGCCTCCGGTCCCGGTGACCGCGCGGATCTGACCGTTGATGGCGGCGACGTCCGCCTGGGCTCCCGCAGCTTCGAGGGCAAGGGCAAGCGTGATCACCATGTCGTAGCACTGCGCGGCAAAAATATCGGGCTCGCGCTTGGTGATCGTCTTGAATTCGGCTGCGAAACGCTTGAACGCCGGATGCTGCTCGGCCGCGACATTCGAGATCGAGATCAGCCCTTCCGTCGCTTCCTTGCCGAGCGCCTTGACGAGGTCTTCGTTGGCGGTCCAGCCAGGCATGATGAACTTGCAGTCCTGGCCGCTCTGGTACCATTCCTTGAGGATGATGGTGGCGTCGGGACGATAGGCGCTGAGCGAGATGACATCCGGCTTCGACGCGAGGACACGGGCAAGCTCGGTGCGATAGCTGCTCTGGTTGGGCTCGTAGACGACAAAGGCGCTGACCTTGCCGCCATTGGCCTCCCAGGCGCTCTTGAAATAGTTCGCCTGCCCGACAAAGGTCGAGTTGTTGAAGGCCATGACGGCGGGGCGCTTGAAGCCCCGGCGCCGCGCAACCTCCGCAAAGGCATTCCCGAAGATCGCATTGGAAGCCTGGAACATCCAGGCGAGGCCCTTCTTGTTCTCGGTGAGCATCTCCGGCGCGCCGCAGGTGTTCATCGTGATCAGATTGGCGTCGTTGGTGATCGGCATCGTCGCCAGGCCGACCGAGGACGCCCAGATGCCTACGACCGCCTCGACCTTGTTGATCTCGACGAGCTTCTTGACCGCGAGGACAGCCGCCTCGGGCTTCGTCTGATCATCTTCGGCGAAGAGCTGGAACTTGCGGCCCGCCGCACCGCCCGCAGAGTTGACCTCGGCCACCGCTAGTTTGATCGCTTCCAACATGTAGGGGCCGTAGGGGCCGCCGATGCCGGTGATCGAGTTGAGCGCGCCGAGCCGAAATACCCGCTCCCCCTGCGCGAAGCTTTGGCCCGGAAGCGCCCCTAGGCCTGCTGCGGCGGTCCCTGAGACCAAAAAGGCGCGGCGTGACAGATTGTAAGGCTGTTTCATCATCGTTCCCCTATGTTGGCTTTTGCCGTTATTCTTGGACGGTTGGGGGCGGCTTTCCGCCCCCGAGTGACGGTCTATTGAACGGCGCCGCGGCCTCGTAGGCTCGCGATCTGGTCATCCGAAATGCCGAACCGACGCAGGACCCTGTCGGTATCCTCTCCGAGCAGTGGGGCCGGCTTCCTGATTGCACCTGGCGTCTTCGAGAATTTGGTCGGAATCCCGATCATCCGCATGGCACCGAGCTTGGGATGGTCGATCTCCTCGATCATGCCGCGAGCGATGTAATGCGGGTCATTCATCGCCTGTCCGAAGTCGTTAATCGGACCACATGGGACACTGGCCGCCTCGCAGCGCGCGATCCAGGTCGCAGCATCGGCGGAGGCGAAAGCCTCTTCGAGCAGGGGCTCGAGCGCCTTGATGTTCTCGAGCCGGTCCATATTGGTCACAAATCGCGGGTCGGTGATCAGTTCCGGACGGCCGATCACATCCCGGCAGAGCTTCTCCCACGTCCGCTGGTTCGCGGCTCCGATGATGATGAAGCCGTCGCCGGTGCGCAGTGCCTGGTACGGCGCCGAAACGCGGTGGCGGCTGCCCGTCGCCTTTGCCACCGTACCCTCGGCGAAATAGGCGGCAGCCTCCCAGATGAACCAGGGCAGACCGCATTCGGCGAGGGAGATGTCGATGTGCTGGCCCTCGCCGGTCTTAAGCTGATGGACATGGGCCGCGATGATCGAATAGGCGGCCGTGAGACCCGCGCCAACATCATAAATCGCGATACCGGATTTGAGGGGTCGGCCGTCGGGTTCGCCGGTCATGCTCATGATGCCGGTCAGGCCCTGGGCGACCAGGTCGAAGCCGCCCTTCCCGGAATAAGGCCCCGTCTGGCCGTAGCCGGACACCGAGCAGTAAATCAGGCGCGGATTGATCTTGCTCAGCGTCTCGTAGTCGACCCCGAGGGACTTCGTCACGCCGACCCGGTAGTTCTCCACCACCACATCGGCCCAGCGAACCATGTCGTAAAGGATATCGCGCGCCTGCGGATCCTTCAGGTTGAGGGAGATACCCTCCTTGTTCCGGTTGATCTGCGCGAAGCAAGTCGACTCGCCGTTCACATAGGGGCCCATCTCACGGGAATCGTCGCCGGTGACGGGCTTCTCGACCTTGATCACCTCGGCACCGAGATCGGCCAGGACCATGGTGCAGTAAGGACCCGCCATGATCTGGGAGAGATCGAGGACCTTCATGCCGGAGATTGGCGACGGACGGCTGCTCATCGGAATTTTACCTGTCATCTTCTTGTCAGCGCCCGACAAAAGCCGGCTTGATCTTCTGTCCGAACGCCGCTCGGCCCAGCCGGTAATCCTCGGTGTCGAAGCAGGCATAGGCTTCGTCACTTTCCTCCGGCGTCAGCGTCCCGCCCTGCCGCAGGCGCTGGATGAATTTCTTGTGCCAGCGATTGACCAGAGGCGCCGCGCCGGCGATCCGCTCTGCGGCGCCATAGGCCTCGGCGGCGACGGCATCATCATCGGCAAGCCGGGTCACGAGTCCTTTCGACAGAGCCTCCTCGGCTCCGAAGATTCGACCTTCCAGCAGGATTTCGAGCGCCGCGGAATGGCCGATGACGGCGACGATGTCCTCAAGCTCGCGGTAGTCCAGCGTGATGCCAATGCGGTTGATCGGCACTCCGAACCGGGCCGAGCACGCCGCGATCCGGATGTCGCACATCGAGGCGATCTCCAGGCCGCCCCCGACACAAGCGCCTTCGATGCAGGCGACAGTCGGGTGACGCAGGTTCTTGAGCCGGTCCGTCATCGCAAGCGTGAAGTCGGCATAGTCGCGGGCTTGCTGGCGCCCGTCGCGATCATCCCCGAAGCCGCCAATGTCACTCCCGGCACAAAAATGCCCGCCGGCGCCCCTGACGACGACGCAGCGGACCGCGTCATCACTCTCAAGCTGGGAGAAGGCTGCGCCGAACGCCTGGTACATCTCCATGGTGAAAGCGTTGCGCTTCTCGGGACGGTTGAGCAGGACCGTCACCACGCCTGTCCCGTCGCGCGAAACCTCGATGCCCATCATACGTACTCCAGCAGCAGGTCCCTGCCGCGAAGGACGGCGCGTCCATCCAGCTCGAGCGTGGCGTCGGTGAGGATGGTGTCGTAGTGGGCAGCGGCCTTTACTGTGCCGCCGATATAGGCGCTGGTGCCGAGGGCAAGCTGGATCGAGCCGTAAACGCTCTCATCGGACAGCATGGTGCCGTCGAGAACGCAGTTCGGATTCATGCCGACGCCGAGTTCACCGAGATTATAGACCAGCGGATCGTTGAAGCTCTTCAGGAGGTCGCTGAACATCCGGGCCTCGGCTCCGCCTTCGATCGCGACCGCCATGCCCTTCTCCATGTGGATGCGGACGGGCTCGTCACGGATCAGGCTCACGCCTGGAATGCTGGCGTTGACGACAATGACGCCCTCGGCCGTTCCCTCCACCGGCGCCAGGCTAGCCTCGAGACAGTAGCCTGCGGAGATGTCGACCGTGTTGGCGAAGCCATGAAGGGCGCGACCACGTCGCCCGGCGATGCTCATGGTCACGTTCGTCCCGTCGGGACTGGTGACACGGGCAGTGCCGGCCTGGGTGAAGGCATCGGCCAGACATTCGATCTGCGGCCGCAAGGCCACGAAATCCGCCTCCCAACCCTCTGCCAGGAAGAAATCGCCTTGATGCGACTCGGGCAGAACGATGACTCCCACACCGGCGCGCGTGGCCTCCTGACGCGCCTGTGTGTGTGCGATATTGGCGCGGGTCAGTCCGATGACGAGATCCGACGCCTTCATGGCTTGCGCGGTGATCTCGGAGAGCTGCCGCCCATGTCTCGACGAGCCCTCGATCTGCATGAGGTGCACGCCCGCGCCGGCTTCGGACAGGGCGATCGCCAGCGCCTCGACATTATGATCGGTGAAGAGGTCGTAAAGGACCAGAACCTGGCTGTCCGACCCGGCATTGCCGAGCAGTTTCACGACCTTGCGCGCATTTTTGAGCTTGAGAAGCGTGTTCATGTCGATCTCAGGCGCTCATTGCCAGCGGGCTGGCGCGCCGGTCTGCGGCGGCGACCGCATCGCCGAGAATGCCGAGGCCGCGCTCCAACTCCTCCGCCTCCAGCGAGAGCGGCCCAAGGAAGCGAATGACGTTGCCGTGGAAGCCAGCCTTCACCAGGATCAGACCATTGCGATAGCACTCTTCGACGATCTGAGCCGCCAGATCGCCGGCCGGCGCGTGAGATTTGCGATCCCGGACGATCTCGATGGCTCGCATCGCCCCGAGGCCACGCGCATCGCCGACGATCGCATATTGCTGCGCCCAGCCGGAGAAACGATCCTCGACGACCGCACCGATGCGGCGGGCCTTCTCCTGATAATCATCCCGTTCCATCACCGCGATCGTGGCCAGGGCGGCGGCGCAGGAAAGAGGATTGCCTCCATAGGTCCCGCCCAGACCGCCGACACGGGGCGCATCCATCAGCTCGGCGCGTCCGACTAACGCGGCGATCGGCAGCCCGCCGCCCATCGATTTGGCGAGTGTGTAAAGGTCGGCCTCGATGCCGGCATGCTGCGTCGCGAACCACTCGCCCGTCCGACAGAAACCGGACTGGATCTCGTCGGCAATGAGCACGATACCGTGCCGCGTGCAGTATTCGCGGAGCTGCCTCAGGAAGGGCGCAGGCGCAGCATGAAAGCCGCCCTCGCCCTGAAGCGGCTCGATGATCACTGCAGCGACGGCGTCGGGAGAGACCTCCATTTCGACCAGCCGAGCAAACTCGGCGAAGGCGGCCGCGCTGCAAGCCTCTTCGCTTTCATGGCCGGAACGATAGAGGACCGGGAACGGCGCGCGGTAGATCTCCGACGCCAGGGGCCCGAACCCGCTCTTATAGGCCGGCGCCTTCGCGGTGAGCGACAGAGCCATGAAGGTACGGCCATGGAAGGCTCCTTCGAAAGCAATGACAGCCTGGCGCCCCGTCGCGCTGCGCGCCACCTTGATGGCGTTTTCGACCGCCTCCGCGCCGGTCGTCTGGAGCATGACCTTCTTCGGCCATGAACCGGGAACGAGTTCGATGAGCTTCTCGGCCAGATCGACATAGCCGGGATACATAACGATATTGAAGCAGGTATGCAGGAACTGGTCGGCCTGGGCCTTCACCGCCTGCACTACGTCCGGGTGCGCGTGCCCCACGTTCAGCGTGCCGATTCCGCCCGCGAAATCCAGGAACGCATTGCCGTCGACATCCGTCAGCTTCGCGCCGGAGGCGTGTGAAGCAAAGACCGGCGGGCCATTCGCGACGCCACGCGCCACGGCGGCATTCCGCCTGTCGAGCAACGATGCGCACTCAGGGCCCGGAACGGCCAATTCTTGATTCAGCCTCATGCGGCTCCCTCCCCGGCGGCAATCGCCATGAGTGGAGTTAAGCGTGTACATTTTCGTGTGTCAACTATCTTGCAATCGATTGTACAATCTGTTGTCGAGACGATTGATCTATCTGTTCAGCCGCTCTATCGAAGGGAACCGACACCGTGAGGTTGCAGAATGCCTAGGCAAAAGAGAAAGGCGGCGACTGTCGTGGGCGCCATCGCCGACATGCGCAGGAAAATTTCCTCGCGGGCGATCAGCCCTGGCAGCCGCATTCCGGAAGAGGATCTGGCCCAGGCCTATGATTTGCCGCGAGCTAAGGCGCGCGAGGTGCTGGCGACGCTGGAAGACCGCAGCCTGATCACACGAGAACCCAACAAGGGTGCAATCGTCTCCGCGGTTGATATGGAGACCACATATCGCCTCTACGAGGTACGGGAAGCGCTCGACGGCCTCGCCGTTCGGCTGGCGACCCTGAACTCGAAAAGGGGCGATTGGGACGACATCAGCGAATTGTTCGGCCCGTCATTCGAGGAAAGCCTGAAGGCAGGCGATATCGACCGCCATGTCGAGGCAATCGAGACGTTTCGAACCCGCATAACCGAAGCCGCGCGCAACCCGGTCCTCACCGATCTGCTCGAGCGCATCTACGACCGCACCCGTGTCACGATCCGTCGGGTGGCGCTCCTTCCCGGCCGTGCCCAGGCGGGCATACTTCAATATCGGGCCGTACTGGCAGCGATCATCCGAGGCGACGCCGACGACGCCGAGATGCGCATCAGAGAACTAAACCGGAGCGCGCGCGAATACATCGAGCGTTACAAGGATTACGTCCTTTAGCGAAACGCCGGCGGCCCGGCTTCGCCCAGGTCAGGGTGCTCGCACATGGCCGAGAACGAACAAGGCGAGCGCTGCGAAGGCCCCGACGGTTGCGACCGCGGCCGACAGCAGGAGCGCACCCGCGTCGCCGTAGCGCGTGATCGTGGCCGCATAGGCGATCGGCGCCGTGGCCGATAGCAGGAAGCTCGGGGCCACGAGTGTCCCGACGAAGCGTCCATAGCTCGCCGGATCGAACAGGATGAGCGGCACGGTTCCCCGCGTGATCGTCAGCAAGCCGTTGCCGGCGCCATACATGAAGGCGAAGACAAGCGCAGCCTGCCAAGTCGACACCGCCAGGAAGCCAGCGACGAAACTGACGAGCAGGACGACGGTGGCAAAGAGGTTGAGAGCAATGGGATCGACCCGGGCTCCGAACAGGACCTCGCAGAGGCGCGCCGCCGACTGGCCGATCCCACGGAAGCTCGCGGCCATGATTGCAGTCGACGCGCTCAACCCGAGGCCGACCATCATCGCAATCATGTGCGCCGACATCGCCGAATTCAGGAAGTTCGCCAGCGTCACGATCAAGGCAAACAGGCCTGCCGCCCAAATCTTCCGACGCGGGGTTTCGATGCGGCCGGTACTGGACCGGGAGGACGACCTGATCGGCCGCGAGGGGACGGGCAATGTGATCAGCAGCGGGATCGCCAGCAGAGAAATCGCCGCATAGGCGAACACGGCTCCCCGCCAGCCCAGGGTTTCCGCAAGAGCACTGCCGATCGGCCAGAAGACCGTCGAGGCCAGGCCTCCCAGGAGCGTGATCTGGGATATCGGGCGGCGCGCGTCGCTACCCAGCAACCGCGCCAGGGTGGCGAAGGCAGCGTCGTAGAGCGACATGCGCATGCCCAGACCGAGCATGAACCAGGCCGTGAAGTAGAGCGCGAGATTGCCTCCCAGCGCGAGCAAGAGGCAGCCGAGCGCATTGAGCCACGCTCCCCCGATCATGACGGAGCGCCCTCCCCTTCGATCGATCAGTGCGCCAATCGGCGCAGAGCTCAGCCCCATCACCAGGAGGGCAAGCGAATACCCTCCGTAGACCGCCTCTCGCGACCAGCCCGTATCCGCGACGATCAGATTGCCGAACGCGCCGATCAGGTAATACGTCACCCCCCACGAGATGAGCTGCGTGAGACCGAGATTGAAGACCGCCCAGGGGCGCATCATGCCGAGGCCGATGGATACGAACCGTCATCTGGTGGCGTATGGGCTCCCTGGCCCAACGCCCTTTGCATCAGCACCGTGTCCAGCCACCCTCCCAGCTTGAAGCCGATTGCCCGAAACGTGCCGACCGGTTCGAAGCCGAGCCTGCCGTGCAAGGCGATCGAACCACGATTGTCGCTATTGCCTATGACGGCCACCATCTGGCGCCAGGGGCCCCTCTCGCAGTGGTCGATGAGGGCGGCCAGGAGCCGGCTCCCGATGCCGCGCCCTGCCATTCCCGGCGCGACATAGACGGAATCCTCCACCGTATAACGATAGGCGGGCCGGGGCCGGTAGCACGTCGCATAGCAGTAGCCGACGACCGCCGCGTCGATTTCCGCAACCAGGAAGGGCAGGCCGAGATCGAGGACAGCGGCGCGCCTGGCCGCCAACTCGTCGAGCGAAGGCGGAACGGTCTCGAAACTGGCGAGCCCATGCAGAACATGGTGCGCATAAATCTCCTGGATGGTCTCGAGGTCGCGCTCTTGCGCCGCGCGGATTGCGACCCTGGACGACGAGATGGCCGATGGCTGTGATGGGCATTCCGCCAGGCTGGGCATGTTTCGCTCTTCGAAGGTGGATCCTGGCACCCTGGCTACGCCTCCCTCCGTCATTAGGGAAGATTTGCCTCATTATACGGAGCATGAGATATTCTTTGGGTGTCCAATCTCAGTCTCGATCAGTTACAGGCCTTCGTCGACGTCGTGGAGCTGAGCAGCTTCACCGCTGCGGCCGAACGCCGAGGGCTCTCGCAGCCCGCGGTCAGCTTGCAGTTGCGCCAGCTGGAGCGGCGTCTGGGAGTGACGCTGATCGAACGGATCGGCCGCAAATGCCAGACAACCCCGGCAGGTGATGAACTCCTGGGCTATGCGCACCAGATCGGCCGCCTGGTCGGCAGCGCGACCGAAGCCATGGCACGGCATGGCAAGGGCGCGATGGGACGTGTCAGGCTCGGAACAGGCGCAACGGCCTGCATCTATCTGCTGCCACCGGTGCTGAAGGAACTCCGCCGGAAATTCCCGACGCTCGAGATCACGGTCACCACCGGCAACACGACCGATTTTCTCAAGGCCATCGAGGAGAACGCGATCGATATCGCACTGGTGACGTTGCCTGCAGCGGGCCGCATGCTGGACGTGACCCCGGTGCTCGACGACGAGTTCGTGCTCATCGCGCCGCAGGACATGCCGCTTCCCGCCAAGGTCGACCCGGCCTGGCTCGCCGGACGGCCCGTGATTCTGTTCGAGCCCGGCGGGAGGACGCGCAGCATTGCCGATGCGTGGCTCTCTCAGTCTGGGGTGACGCTCAGGCCGATCATGTCGCTGGGGAGCGTCGAAGCCATCAAGGAACTCGTCGGTGCAGGGCTGGGCTGTGCCGTCCTGCCAGGCATGGCCGTCGCAGGCCACCGAGCACCATCCGGCGTCGCGGTGAGGAGCCTGACCCCGAACCTCAAGCGCACGCTGGCGATCGTCGTCCGGCGCGACAAGAAACTGCACAAGGGCCTCATGGAAACGATCCGCGCGTTGGGCAAGCTGTCCGTCTGAACGATCCCGGCAGCGCGTTTCGGGACACTGCGAGTTCGTGGCAAGCGCGATCTTTTCAGGTGGCAGGCCACCCGGCAAAATTCTGGCACCACATGTCGGCACGGGGGCTCAAGCTTCGTCCTTGAACCGAAGGCAGGTCTGCAGATGCTTTACACCGTGCTGTGCTACCATGACGAGGATATCACGACCGCCTGGTCGCGCGAGGAGGAAGCGGTCGTCGTCGACCGGTTGATTGCCGTACACGACAAATCGGGCCGGACGTTCAGGCCGGTGGTTCGGCGGATGCCCACCAATACCGCGACAAGCGTGCGCAAGAGCGGGACACTCGTCACCGACGGTCCCTTTGCCGAGACAAAGGAACAGTTGCTCGGCATCTATGTGATCGAGGTTCGTGACCCGATTGACCTGGGCTTCTTGTATAACCGCGCCTTCGAGGATCCGGACGGCCATGTCCTCGAGCTGGCGTGGATGGATATGAAGGCCGCGATGCCCGCGGCAGACACTGTGCCTGCCTGACGGTAGCGGAGCAGGTCGCGAGGCTCGGCTTTACCGTCCGCCCAGCATCGCGGCCATGTTGCCAGGCAGCCCTGCCACGCCAAAGCGCCTCGTCAACGGTGATACAAGGAAGGGCGCGCCATTGCCAAATGCGTGGCGGAGGCCGGCGCAAAGATCGAGATGGCCTTGGGATGAACCTTGAAATGGGCCGGCGTTGCAGTGACGATCTCGCCGTCAGTGTTGATCGGCATGGGCCTCTTCGTCTCGATGTCGAACTCGACGCATTTCGCAGTGCGAACCTCGCGCCACGCACCATGAGTTCCCGAGCGGAATGAACGCAGCATCAATGCCAGCTTCCAGAGGTTCGTCATCTCCAGGCTGTAGAGGTCGAGATGCCCGTCATCGATCTCGGCATTCTCCTGCACCACATTGCCACCGCCATAGTGCCGCCCGTTGCCGACCGCGATCTGATAGGTCTCGACGTCGATCGCCCGCCCCTTCTCGGTGATGGTCGCGCTGAACCTGGACGCCCGGGTCATGACCTTCATGGCGGCCAGCGCGTAACCCAGCCTTCCGAAACGCCGCTTCAGCACCGGGTCGAGACTTTGCGCGAGCTCGCTGCTCAGCCCGATGCTCGCGACATTGAAGAAGGCGTGGCCATTGACCGTGCCGACATCGACCGGGCGCGTTTCGCCACGCGCGATCACATCGGCGGCTGCCAGCAGGTCCATCGGGATGTCGAGCGTTCGAGCCAGGTCATTGGCCGTGCCCATCGGGATGATGCCCAGCGGCAGGCCGCTTTCCATCGCCGCGAGCGCCGCAGAGGACACCGAACCATCGCCACCGCAAACGATGACGAGATCCGCCATGTGGCGCAGGCGTACGATATCGCGGGCGATCTCGGGCAATGCCTCGAAGGTTTCAACGCTTACGGTGAGCCCGCCGCCTTCCAGCCGCTCGAGGAGGGGCGTGATCGACTCCTGGCCACGCCGCGCCTTGGGATTGCGCAGCAGCAGCGCGCGCTTCTGGATCAATTGGCTCATCGGCTCTTGGGTTGGCAGGACATCGGGCAAGGCAGGTGGGGAAGCTGCCCGCCGATTTCAACCGCAAGGCCCCGTCTCCGGCGGTCCGACCGGGGTATGCCCTGATCGGACGGACCGGTTTCCCGATGCGCCGAAATCGGAAACCGAGCCCACCTGAGCACACTCGCGAACGGGCGTGAGGCATTGGGCCGCCCGGCTCAATCCGAAAGAACTCGCTTCCACCGAGACCTACGAAGGCGCCTTCCGGCAATCGCGGATATCGTGGGGTCCAGCGGAAACCTCAGGCTGCTTCTGCCGGCGGCGGCGGCTCGGTTGGCGCCGACCCCAGTCTCACGCACAGCGCCAGCATGGCACGCGCGATCTCGGCCTCACCCATGATCGTCAGCGTCGCACCGCATTTGGTCAGGTGCTCGACCTCCGCATCCGAATGCGCGCGGGCGACGATCGGCAGCGTCGGGTTGTCGCGTCGGGCCTGCATGCAAACCTGGCCGGCCTCGAAGCTCTGCGGAATCGCCACGAAGAGCCGTTTGGCCCGCGCCACACCCGCAGCCGAAAGGACTTCGGGATCAGCCGCATTCCCGACGATGATCTCGGCCCCATCGCGCCTGGCGGTTTCGATCGCATCGGACTGGTCCTCGATCACCAGCAGCTTCTCGCCATGCGCGAGCAGCCCGGCCCCCAGCAATGAGCCGACACGACCGTAACCGACGACGATCATGTGTTGGGAAAGCGAGGTCGGCACGATATCCCGTTCGGGCTCAGGCGCCGGCGCGGGCGCCGCCACGCTCGGCTTCGGCTTCGCCGGCTGCGTCTCCGCGCTGATCTTCTCGACGATCGCGAACAGGACCGGGTTGAGCAGGATCGACAGGATGGCGCCGGCCAGGATCAGGTCGCGCCCCTGCTCCGGCAGGATCGCGAGCGAAACGCCAAGCCCGGCCAGGATGAAGGAGAACTCGCCGATCTGCGCCAGGCTGGCCGAGATCGTCAGCGCCACGGCATTCGACCGGCCAAAGGCGCGCACGATCAGCCAGGCCGCCACCGATTTTCCGACCAGGATGATCGCGAGCGTCGCGAGCAGCGGGCCCGGCGCGCGCAGCAGAATCCCCGGATCGAACAACATGCCGACCGAGACGAAGAACAGCACCGCGAAGGCATCGCGCAGCGGCAGGGATTCCTCCGCAGCGCGCTGGCTGAGCGGTGACTCGCTCAAGATCATGCCCGCGAAGAAGGCACCAAGTGCGAACGAGACACCGAACAGGCTGGCTGCCAGGAAGGCGACACCGAGAGCGACAGCGAGCACCGCCAGCCGGAACAGCTCGCGAGAGCCGGTATGGGCGACCCAGTGCAGGCACCAGGGAATGACGCGACGACCGACGATGAGCATGAACGCGACGAAGGCGATGACCTTGGCGAGGGTCAGCCCGAGCACGCCCCACAGCCCCAGATCGAACTGGGCCGCAAGCGGGCTCGGCGCACCCGGCCGCGCGCCGTTCAGCGCATCAGCGACCGCCGGAATCAGGACCAGCGCGAGGACCATGGCGAGATCCTCGACGATCAGCCAGCCGACCGCGATCTTGCCCTTCTCGGTCTGGACGAGGCGACGCTCCTGGAGCGCCCGCAACAGCACGACCGTACTCGCCACCGACAAAGCGAGGCCGAAGACCACGCCTGCGACCCATGTCCAGCCCAGCAGCAAGCCGAGGCCGAGGCCCAGCAAGGTCGCGACGCCGATCTGAACGATGGCGCCGGGCACGGCAACGGCTTTGACGGAAAGCAGGTCCTTCAGCGAGAAATGCAGGCCGACGCCGAACATCAGCAGGATGACGCCGATTTCGGCCAGCTGATTGGCAAGCCCCTGATCCGCGACGAACCCCGGGGTGAAGGGCCCGACCGCGACGCCTGCGAGCAAATAACCGACGAGAGGAGGGAAGCGGAATTTCTGGGCAAGCGCCCCGAAGACGAAAGCAAGGCCGAGGCCCGCGACAAGGATGGCGATCAGCGGGCCGTGATGCATTGGTCTCCCGGAGCGGTGAGTGATGAAAAGGGGTTGTCAGACCATGGCGGGCGGAAGGTGGAATTTCAACCGCAGCGCGCCGCCCCTCTCGCTTCAGGCAGCAATAATATTGCCGATCGTGCCCGGCGAATTGTCGCAATGGGTCACTGCAGCAGCCTGATGGTGAACGGAAACTTTACGAACGCGAAGCGTTCCGGCAGCGCCCGCCACCTGTGATCAGGAGCGTGGCTTCTCGAGCAGGACCTGTCCCTGCTTCTCGACGCCGAGCTCGAGCTTCTCGGCGAAGACCGCGAGCACCCAGGGCAACATCACCTCGATGCGGACAAGCGTCTCCTCGACCTCGAGCTTGCCCCTGACGGTATAGCCGAGTGCGGCGACGCCGAACTGGACGGCATCCCCGTCCCAGTTCTCCTCGACCAGCTGCATCTTCACCATGCCGAGCTTGTCGCGGATGCGGTCGATGCCGCTGCGCAGCCGGTCCAGGGCGGCCTCGCGTCCGAGGTCATGAGAAACGGTGATGCTGACAGGCTTGGCCATGGCGCTCTTCAATCAGGACGACTGACTGTCATGTGATGTATCGCCGCGCGATATCCAGAGGCACACCCGGCCAATGATGGCCATGAGACCGGGTTTTGGCCGAAAGGGCTTCCGCTCACCCCGAGAACGCGCTGGAGCAGAGCGAGCGCGAGGCCTGGGTATGCGCGAGCCACCAATAGTTGCGCTCGCTCAGAGCCCGGTGGCCGCGCGCAGTGACACGCCACAGGCCATCGGCCGGCTCCACGAGTCCCCGCTGCCGCAGCGACAGCAACACGGCATCGTCGAAGATGAAGTGCTTGGTCTCCTCGTCGAGGCTTTCAAGGGCAATCCATTCCGGGTCGGTCATGATGGGGTTGCACTGCATCTGAAGGTGCTGTGTTTCCATGATCATCTCCTTAGTCGATCCCGATCGGATGGTGACGACCTCGCATCCAATCTGGGCACCCTCGTGACCGGAAGTCGGCCTCAACAAGCCTTAGCCGGCAGGCTCGGCACATTTCCGTGAACGCTGACGGAACTCTGTCGCTACAGCATCGTTCAGTTTGCACACCCGAAACGAGAGACTGGAGTGTCCGCGATGGCGACCAACAATGCGTTTCCGCCCGACATGCCGAAGGATTGGGACGAGGCAGAGGATGAGGCCAAGCGTGCCGGCAATACGATCCGCGCCAAGGCGGCCGATCTCGCTGGGACCGTCAAGGATGGCTATGATCGCGCCAAGGACGCGATCCGCGATGTCGATCCCGGCGAGGCAGGGCATTACGCCCAGGAAAAGGGCGAGGTTGCCCTGCGCGCCATCCAACGCCATCCGGTCGTCGCCTTCGGCCTCGGCGCCCTCAGCGTCGGCTTGATCGCCTGGGCGAGCATGCGACCCGCACGACCGCAATGGGAGCCCGACTACGGGCGCCTGCGCCGGCTCTTCTCCGATTATGGCGGAGACGACATGATCAAGGCGGGGAGAGATTCGATGAAGGCCGGCGAAAGCTGGCTGCAATCGTCAGGCAATATCGCCCAGGATTATGCCCGTGATGGCGGCCGCCTGCTGGCGAAACGGACGGAGAAGGAGCCGCTCGCAGCGTTGCTCGGCATTGGCATCGCGGTCTATGTGCTCGGCTCGCTGCTGACGTCATCGAGCGAGCCAGCGCCGGCTCCGGTGCGACGCCGCAGCACGAAACGCTAGAGCATCGGCCCGAGAGGTGGATCGCGGCCTTCGGGCAAGCCGATGCAAACAGAGAAGTGAAATCATTGGACGGATTTCGAGATCCAGTCCGGTGATCTTAAAAAGTGATCGGGGAGACCTGCAGCCGGTCAACCAACCAGTGCGCGCTTCAAACAAAAACCGGGAGGCCGAAGCCTCCCGGAAATGGAATGTCACCACCAGTAGCCGGGACGGCCATAGTAATAGCCGCGACCGTAATAGGGGCGAGACGCTGCGGCACCGACAATTGCGCCGCCGACGACGCCCGCGGCAACGCCGGCGGTCACCGCACTGGCGGTCTCATTCGATGCACGGCGGTTCTCGACATAATTGGCAGAACGGCACTGCTGATAAGCGCGCGTGCCCGGACGGAAGCCCTGAGCTTCGCAGGTGATTTCTGCGTCGGCCATCGATTCCTGTGCAGTCTGGCAGCCGGCCAGCCCCGCGGCCAGAAGCCCCACGACAATAAGAGAACGCATCAATATATCCTTTTTCAGCCACCCAAGACCGCCAATTCGCATGAAAACTATCGCTACGGCAACCGTCAAGGCAGACGAGATATTAAGGTTTCCGCATGTGTGGCGTCGCGGTTACGCGTGCTAGCGGCGGGCTTTCTGCGCCGGCTTTTCCGGGGCGGCCTTTCCGGAACGGGTCAGCGAGGTGATCGCGAGAGCCGGCCTGCCGGACTTCTCCGCGATGATCTGGTCCTGTTCCATGATGGCCTCGCGCGCCGGCTCGTCACCATCGAGCCCGCCGAGCAGGTCGGAGGGAACCCGCCGGTTCGACGAGCGCGAGCCATCGGAATAGACGATGTCGAACATGACGAACTCGGCATCGAGCGGTTTGGATTTCTTGCGGGCCATGGTCGATCCTTATGCGAAAGGTCGCCGGCTGCGGCGCGATGGGCCTGCGGCTCTTGAAGCGACCTGAGTGAAAGCGGCCCCGGGATAGAACACCTGCGTCCGCGGTTCAATGCGATCGTCCGCGGCGGCCTGTTTCCCGAAATTGCAGCCAGGCGGCTGATCGTGCGAAATGTGATATGGCCACACACAGGCCTTCAGGAAAGACCCCGATGCTACTGCGCCCGATACTGCTCCTGTCGACGCTCGCACTCGCCGCCTGCGCCGTTCCGAACTCGCGCTCCAACGCAGTCGTCGTGACGGAGAACAAGGAAATCGTTCAAGCCTGCAAGCAGATCGCGGAGATCAATGGCGATTCGACCATCAATCAGACGCTGCTGATCGACAGCGCCCGCGACAGTGCCCTTGCCAGGCTGAAGATCCGTGCCGCCGAAGCCGGCGGGACACATGTGGTCTCACCGGTCGCAGCCCATACCTGGAAGGGACCCAGCACCGCCGGCACAGTCTATAAGTGCTGAGACCCGCCTGGGGATCGGCCCGAGGCTCGGATTGCGTCGGGTTTCGTTCGTTCCTTCGCGGCAGCACGACAATAGGAAACGCCGCGGCAAACGCTCGTTCGGTTCAGGAAAGACCTAGCCGAGGCGCCGGATGACCTTCTCGCCATTCGGCCAGGGACCACGCGCGCGCCCGGAGCGTTTCTCATAAGGCACATACCGGTACCCGGACAGCACCGGCGCCGGAAACTCCGGCACAGGAGCGAAAATCCAGCATTGCCGCCTGATCCGCTCTGCTTCGGACTGGGCTTCCGCACAGGCCATGATCTGGGAGCGCTCCCAGAAAGCCTCGGCGCGCGACGACAGTGCAGCGACGATTGTCGCTGCCGCAAGGCCGCTCAACAGAACTCTGCTCATGAGACAGTCATGGATTGGAGCCTCTTCGGTCTGGGCACCCGTCTTGCACCCCCAGCATAACATCGTCTGCGTCTTACCGGGTCGTAAACACCACACTCGAAAACCTTCGCCAGTCTTCTGTCTCTGCACCGAAACTCTTCGCTTGACGATGAAACCGAGGCCGGCCCAGCTTCCCTCCATCACGATGTGGGGACCGAATCGATGCGGCGGCACGTTTTGAAAATCGGTGCCGCAATCTGCGCCTTCGCCGGCCTGGCAGCGGGCCCGGCATTTGCGACCGAAGGCGGCGCTAGTCTTTATATCCCGGGCTTGCGCGGGGCTCTGTCGGGCCTGGTGCCGCCGCCGGGCTTCTATTTTCAGAATGATTTCTACAGCTATTCCGGCAGCTTGCCGGGCTCCCGCCGTCTCCAGCTCGGCGGGGCCGTCCTCAGCGACGTCAAGGTCGAGGCGCGGGTCGATTTCCTGACACCGACCTGGGTGACTCCGCTCGAGGTCCTGGGCGGCAATCTCGGCTTCGCCGTGACCTTGCCCTTCGGCATTCCGAGAGTCAGCGCCGGAGCCCTAATTGCCGCCCCGCGCCTGGGGCGAGCTTTCGCCTTCAGCCAGCGCGACGCCACCTTCAACATCGGCGATCCCGTCGTCACCAGCTTCATCGGCTGGCATTCCGGCAATTTCCACTGGACGACCGGTGTTGCCGTCAACATTCCCGCCGGCGCCTATCAGGACGGCCAGCTGTCGAATGTCGCGCTCAATCGCTGGATTGGCGACCTCTACGGCGCCGTGACCTATCTCAACACGACCACGGGGCTGGAAGTCTCGGCCGCAGCCGGATTCGAGATCAACGGCACGAACACTGCCACCGACTACAACAGCGGCAACGCCTTTCACGCCGATCTTTCGATCAGCCAGTACCTGAGCAAGGACTTTTCCATCGGCGTGCAGGTCGGCCATTACCAGCAGGTGAGCGGGGATGGCGGCAGCGGCGCCTCGCTGGGCCCGTTCAAGGGTCGGACCACGGCGATCGGCGGAACCATCGGTTATAATTTCGAGGTTGGTGGCCTCCCGATCTCGACGCGATTGAAGGTCCTTCGCGAGGTGGGGGTCGAGAACCGCCCGCGCGGTACGATCGGGCTCTTCACAGTCGCCTTCCCGCTCGGGGGACAGGCGGCTCCGGCAGCGCCCAAGCCGACCATCGTCAAGCACTGACCCCACACCCCGGCCAAGAACCTGGTCCGACCGGCGATACCGAACTTTGCCGGCCAAGGTCGCGGACGCAGCGTCCCCATCAAGACTCCGCTCTCGCTCCACGAAGGCTGCCACAAAGCCACGCGCTGACGCTGGCCGGTGTCACCGGCATGCCAGGCTGCCGTGCCGGCTGCCTGCAGGGAATCTTGTCATTTCCGTCCATCGAGCCAAGATGCGACGCTATCATTTGCGGCGGTCGGGCCGGCCTCGCATGACATCATCCGACGGCAGCGGGCCTCGTCGTGCCAGCGCGATGCCGACGCCGGGCAATCCAGGGGAATACCATGATGGACAAGGACTCTGAGGCCGGTTCGCGCACTGCGATCGATGGCGAGATCGGAATTCTCGCACGTCGCAAGATCGAGGCCGGAATCATCGCGCCGATCTACGAGGTCATGCGTGAAAAGCTGGGCGAAGAGTTGGCACAATCCATTCTCGACACGGCGATCAGGCGGGCCGCCGTTGAGACCGGCAAGGCCTTTGCCGCCAAGACACCGGGAGGGACGACACTGCGCACCTTCCAGGAACTCCAGGATCTCTGGACGCAGGACGATGCGCTGACGATCGAGGTCATCAAGGCCACCGACGCGGAATTTCACTACAACGTCAAACGGTGCCGCTATGCTGAGACCTATCGGGAGATGGGCCTCGGCCATATCGGCCATCTGCTCTCGTGCAATCGCGACGGAGTCTTTTGCACGGGTTACGACCCACGGATCTCGCTGGAGCGCAGCCAGACCGTGATGGAGGGCGCTTCGCACTGCGATTTCAAGTATCGTTTCTCGGACAAGCTCGACACCGCCCCGGAGTGAGCGGCACCGCGTTCCTGCGACCCCGCTTCACCGGCACGGACCGCCGCAAGAAAGGATGCGGCTCGAGCCTGGGCCCTGGGGTCGAGCCAGATTGTCGCGGCAGGGGAACGCCGGAGCGAACGCGCGGTTTCATCCGGTTGTGACTGGCGAAGGGAGCGAGAGATGGCCAGCAAGGACAGTGCCCAGCGGGAAATCCGCAAAATTGCCTATGCCCTCTGGATGGAGCAAGGCCAGCCGGACGGCCGCGATCGCGAACATTGGGAAGCGGCCAAAGTCATTTGGGCTTTCCGCAACCACGAAGCCGGTGGACACAAGACGGTGATACCGCGCTAGAGACCCGCTCTCACGCGGCTCGACCGCTGCCGGATCGCAGATAGTGCTCGGCCAGCTGATAATAGCGCTCGGCCTCGATGCGATGACCGGCCAAGGCTTCGGCATCACCAAGTTTCAGGGCACGCTCATAGTGCTGCCGCGCGCCCTGGAGCGGCGCCTGTTCGGCGCGCCCGGACTGCGGCACGCGATATGGACGCGGGCGCGACGGGATGGAGTAGGTGCGAGGCATCGTTGCTTCTCCCTAACCTAGGATCTCAGCCACGATCTTGCGGAGCTCCTCACGGCTGAGGCCACAGGGTTCGGGCTTCCAGTTCGGATCTGCCCTGAGCGGGACGATGGCATTCTTCCTCAAGATCTCGGGGCGCGCACGCGCCTCAACAGGCTTCGTTTCAATGTTGTTGTGCATGTAGGTCCATTGGCCACGCGGCGAGGCCGCAAGGCATTCGTGTTGGAGAATCGTCGAGCGAAATGCATGCGACGGGCGCGCTGCATCGAGGCAGCGATCAATCGTCGAAGGGATACGGGTTGAGGCTCCGTGCTCTCTCAGGAGACATGAGCCAAGCCGAGCATTTCTAAGTCGACCCGGCACTGTTAGCGGAACAATGTGGCGAATTCAGGTTGTCCAATTGCTGATCGAGCAACCGGCGTCGCCTTTCAGGAAGCCAGGGCCATCATCCGCACCAACGGTCGGATGCGACGCCCCTGCGCGCCACGGCGGGGCGTCGCTCAAAAAGCCAGGACCTTCGTCGCTTGCCGGGGAACAAGCGCCGCCAGCATCATGGCCCCTCCTCCCGGGGAGAGACCCAACATGATCGGATGGCTCATCCTCGCCTTCATGAGTGGGCTTCTGCTCGGAGATATCATCGGCGCGCGTCGATGGCAGCGCCGGGCGGACGAAGCCCTGCAGCTTGCAGCACAGTCTCTCCTGCTTGTCCGCCGCCGCTCAGGACCGACCGGCAATCCGAAATGATGCGCCGAGCTTCGACTCCCAACAGGACAGATGGCGCAGATCGCATGGGCGCGGGACACCAATTGTCAGGCCCCGTTGGCAGACGATGCCGTCTGGCTCTCGCCCTTGACCTTGCACACCGTTCAAGCCCCCGCGCCCGATCATACAGATTCGCCGAAGACTGTGTCAGGAGTTGCCGCGACTGAAGCCGAAGGGGAAAAGCGATGTCCGCCCTGTGGAAAGAGGCTGCCGCCCTCCCGAACAGCAGCCTCCTCCCGCAGAACGGCGTTCCCCCGAGATTATTACTAGCCCTGCGCTCTCTCCCGGCTGACCATACGATTCCACACGCTTCGGGAGGCCGACAGCTAGACTTTATGCTGCGTATCATCGATCTGCGGTGGTGAGCTTCGCAACTTCCGCGCGTGTCGCGCCGGGTGTCGATCGCGCCTCGTCAGTTCCGCCGCGACCGCGATGGTGAGGCGAGGGAGACGAGGCCTGGAACTGAAAACTCCGGCGCGGCGATCAATCCGGCAGACGGGTTTCCGCGAGAGTGCCGTGTCCCACAGCGTAAGGGCCCGGCGCCCCATTCGAGGAGCCGGGCCCTGTTCAAGGCTATGGCGATTGAGCCTATTTCGCGAAGCGACCTTCATATTTGAACTGCGGCGCCGCTTTCAGCTGGTCCTTGGTGGCGTTGATCCTGGCATTCCACTTCTTGTCGGTCGCATTCCAGGTGATGGCGAGCGCGTTCGGGCTGACCGCAACATAGTGCGTGCCCATTCCAAGGAAGCCGCCGACCGACAGAATGTAAGAGGCGAGGGAGTTACCGGCGATGACGACGTCCTCGATCTCACCCACATTCTCGTCACCGGCATTCTTGACGTTGAGCCCCTTGAGACTGCTGGTCAGGGCGGATGCTTCGTTCACTGAGACGAAGACCGGAGCCTGAGCCGGAGTGGGAGCGGTCTGCGCGAAAGCGGCGCTGGAAAGCACGGTGGCGGCGAGAGCAAGAGCAATGGGACGCATTTTTGGGATAACCTTCTTGTTGGGCCGCAGTCGGAGACCGCTGCGGCGTGACAGAGAGGTAATTCCCGGCCTCCCGATCGGTTCCGGGAATATCTGCAGTGCGACAAGGGGGCTCATGGCCCGGTGGGACCGCTGACATCTGCATCGCGCGCCTGGATATTCGCAGGAGCGCGCGGGCGAACATCTCTCCAGGAGATCACGATTTTCGAGAAGGACTGATCCGATCCCTGCCTCGGGCGTTTAGCCGGCAGGAGGAACGGCCATGAAACATGATCACATGCTCAAGGCATTCACCGTGATGCTTGCGACGACCGCGGTGACGCCGGCTTCAGCCCAGCAGGCCATGATCGACGAAGCGTCCTTTCTACAGGCATTCGAAGGACGCTTCACGGGCACCGGGACGCTCGAAAATGCGGGCGGATCGAGCCATAAACTGAACTGCAAATTCGACGGCGATCAGCAGGGCTCCCGGGTCACTTTAAGCGGCCATTGCTCGACCGCGCTGGTCCTCTCCACGACCGTGAAGATCGATCTGCGCTATGATCCCAGGACGCAGCGCTATGACGGTGAGTTCCGCGAGAGCAAGGGCACTGTGGCAAACCTCGCCGGCGCACGTCGTGGTGACAATCTCGCATTGTCCTTCCGCGAGACGGCGGAGAGCGTTCGGCCCAGTCCGCCGGCCACGCTGACGATCAGCCGGCACGCAGAAGGGTTGGCCCTGGCGCTCAGAGCGAGCCAGCCGGGGCAAGGGCAGAACCTCGACCTGCGCCTCAGCGGAAAACGGCGCGGCCCTTGAGGACAGGGGCTTGGCGAAGAGCAATTCGCGGATAGTCTTGCCCCATGACCAGATCTCTTCACCTCCTCGGCTCGATCGCAGCATTGGCGCTCGCTGCTTGCACGGCCGCCGGTCAACCATCCAGTGCCGCGCCGCCAAGTCCGTGCTCGCCCGAAGGAGCCAAGCGCCTTGCAGGGCAGATCGGCAAGAGCGACGCCGAGGTCATGCGTGCGACCGGCGCAAGTGTGGTGCGACGTCTTTCACCCGGCTCGCCCATGACGATGGATTACCGCCGGGAGCGGGTGACGATCGAGGTGGATGAGAGCGGAAAAATCCAGCGGGCGCTCTGCGGCTGACGCCAAACGGCGCTCCGCAGGGGGGCCATTGCTCGAGGCGATGAAACCCTGAGCGGGAAGATGGCGGACAGGGAGGGATTTGAACCCCCGATACCCTTGCGGGTATGCCGCATTTCGAGTGCGGTGCATTCAACCACTCTGCCACCTGTCCGCGGTCGCCTTCGGTCGAAGCGGGCTGGTTACTACACGCCACATCGGACGGTTACAAGTCTCCTCGCTGTCATAAATCCGACGAATCTGAAGCCTCGCGACTTGACCTGAAGAGCCGCCAAGACTATCGAGCCTCGTCCGGCGTGGGGAAACCCGCGCCTGATCTCTTTTGCGTGTCCGGCTCCGCGTTGCGGCATCCGGCATGATCGAAGAGTGAACCCGACCACGTAACGACTGCCAAAAAGCCGTCCCGCATGCGCCTCGCGAGGCCATGACAGGGCGGGGCTGAACATGGAGAACAACGATGTTCGCAGTCATCAAGACCGGCGGTAAGCAGTTCCGCGTCGCCGCGAACGATGAAATCACCATTGCCAAGCTCGAAGGCGAGCCTGGCGATACCGTTGCCTTCGGCAACGTCCTGATGCTGACCGACGGCGAGAAGTCGACGCTCGGCGCGAAGGAACTGGCCGAGATCACCGTTGCCGGTGAGATCGTGCGCCAGGCCCGCGGCGAGAAGGTCATCGCCTTCAAGAAGCGCCGCCGCCAGAACTCGAAGCGCAAGCGTGGCTTCCGCGCCGAGCTGACAATCGTGCGCATCACCGACATCCTCACGGGCGGCAAGAAGCCCGAGATGAAGAAGGGTGACGCTTCGACCGTTGCCGTGAAGGCCGCCGCCAGCGCCGTCAAGGGCAAGGCGAAGGCTGAAGCCAAGGCTGAGGCGCTCGACGCCTCGAACCTCTCGCTGATCTCGGGCGTCGGCCCGACCATCGAGAAGAAGCTGCGCGCTGCCGGCATCACCTCCTGGAACGACATCGCCGCTTGGTCCGAGGCCGACGTCGCCAAGTGGGACGAAGAGCTCAAGCTGCGTGGCCGCGCCACCCGCGAGGAGTGGGTTGTTCAGGCCAAGGAACTCCTGGCCGGCAAGCCCCCGCGCGCCAAGGTCGACCAGGCCGAACAGGCTTCCGGCGAGGACTACTGACAGCTCCTGTCAGGCAGTCTTCGGCTTTCATCTCCGAACCGGTGGCTTTTGCCGCCGATTCGGGTTAGAGAGACAACAGTAGTTTCGAGGTAGGGCGTTATGGCTCACAAAAAAGCAGGCGGCTCGTCGCGCAATGGTCGCGACTCCGAAAGCAAGCGTCTCGGCGTGAAGCGCTTCGGCGACCAGGCGGTCGTGGCCGGCAACATCATTATTCGTCAGCGCGGCACCAAGTGGCATGCCGGCGTGAACGTTGGCATGGGCAAAGACCATACGCTCTTTGCGACGACCAATGGACGAGTCCGATTCACGACGAAACTCGGCCGAGCTTTCGTGAACGTAGTCCCGGCCCAAGAGGCCGCAGAGTAAAAGGCGGATAGGGAAGTTCCTTGATCCGCCGGTTCCATCGAACCGATCGGATCAAGGGCAAGGCCCGACAAGGGTCTCCCGAAGGTCAAGCGAAAGGGGAGATGGGACCAAAGTCCCAGCTCCCTTTTTTCGTTTGCGCCGACGGAGAGACCGATGTTCCCCGAACTGACCCGCGACGATGTCTTCCGGCTCGAGACCCGCCGTCTCTGGCTGCGTTGGCCGCGCATGGCAGACGCTTCCGCCATCCTGCGCCAGGCTGGGGAGAAAGCCGTGGCCGAGATGACGGCCTCGATCCCGCATCCCTATCCGGCGGATGCGGTCGAGCCCTTCATTTTCGCCATGCGCAAGGGCAATGCGCTCGGCGAGCATCTGGCGCTGGCGATCACGCCGCGCTCCAGGCCGAACGAGCTCATCGGCATGATCGGCGCCCATAAGCAGGCGACCGGCATCCCCTTCATCGGCTACTGGCTCGGCACCCCGCACTGGGGCAAGGGCTACACGACCGAGGCCGCGCAGGCTCTGATCGACACGCTCTTCACCTTGCTCGACATTCCGGCGATCGAGGCGGACACGCGCGTCATCAACCCGGCCTCACGCCGGGTGCTGGAGAAGTCCGGCTTCCGGCAGGAGGGCTCCTTCTTGAAGTCGCTGCCGGCTCGCGGCGGGCTGTTCCCCTGCGAGCAGTACCGGCTCGACCGCTCGACCTGGGCTGCCCTGAAGAGCTGGGGAGCAACGGGCTGGACCCACGCGCCCGAAATCGAGACCCCCGGCGAATTCTGCGTCGCCTGAAACGAAACAGCCCCGGCAGATGATGCCGGGGCTGATTGCTGTTGGCCGTGAGCTCCAGGCTTACCTAACGAAGTTGCCGCCAAGCTCGTCATCGATATGGGCGCGGATGATCTCCTCGAAGCTCGCTTCCGCCTTGAAGCCGAGCGCGGTCGAACGCTGCGGGTTGAAGTTGCGCGGCCAGCCGGCAACGATGCCATCGATGACCGGGTCCGGAACCCGCTTGATCCGCTTCACCACATTCTCGCCGGCGACCTTGCGCAACGCCTCGATCTGCTCTGCCACCGTGCAGGAATAGCCGGGCATGGTCAGGGTGCGGCGAGGCCCGATGGCGCCGGTATCCATCGTCGCGGCATGGATGAGGAAGCCGACGGCCGAACGCGGCGAGGCATGCCAGTGCCGGACCTGATCGGAAACCGGCAGCACCGCCTCTTCACCGTTCAGCGGCTCGCGGATGATGTTGGAGAAGAAGCCGGACGCGGCCTTGTTCGGCTTGCCCGGACGCACGCAGATCGTCGGCAGGCGAATTCCGACGCCATCGAAGAAGCCACGGCGGGAGTAATCGGAGAGCAGCAGCTCGCCGATCGCCTTCTGCGTCCCGTAGGAGGTCAGCGGCGTGGTGAAGAACTCGTCCTCGATCTTCTCATGGAAGGGCGCACCGAAGACCGCGATCGAGGAGGTGAAGACGACACGCGGCTTGTAGCCGCCGCCGACCTTTCGGATCGCTTCGAAGAGATGGCGCGTGCCGTCGAGATTGATCCGGTAGCCCTTGTCGAAATCGGCCTCGGCTTCGCCCGAGACGATCGCCGCGAGATGGACGATCAGGTCGGGGCGGGAAGCGATCAGCGACTCGGCCTCCCCCTCGTTCGACATGTCGGAGACGACGACGTCGAAGATGAAGGGCGCTGCGGCTGGCGCGCTTGCGGCGATGACATCCTGGGCCGTGATCTTGGTGACCGGCTTGCCGCCGAGCTGACCGTCATGGGCCAGTCTTTCGATGAACTTGCGGCCGACCATGCCGGCGCCACCGAGAACGAGAATATGCATGGGGATTTCCTGGTGCTTGTTGTTGATCAGTGTGGCAGGCGCCCGCCGAGTTCATCTTCGATATGGACGCGAATGATCTCGTCGAAATCCTTTTCGGCCCGGAAACCGAGCCGAAGCGCGCGCCTGGCCTCGAAGCCGGTCGGCCAGCCGGCGACGATCTCGGTGACTGCCTTGTCCGGAGCACGGCGGATCAGATTGACCGCCTTCTCGCCGGCCACGCGCCGCAGGGCCGCGATCTGCTCCCCGACCGAGCAGAAGACGCCCGGCATGGTCAGATTGATCCGCGGGCCGAGGGTTTCGCGGTCCAGCCCGGCAGCATGGAGCAGGAAGCCGACAGCAGAACGCGGGCTCGCATGCGTGAACACGAGATCGTCGCCGACCGGCAATGACGCCTCCAGCCCGACCAGCGGCTCGCGGATGATGCTGGAGAAGAAGCCACCGGCCGAGGCGTTCGGCTTGCCCGGGCGCACGGCAATCGACGGGAAGCGAATTCCGACGCCGTCGACGAAACCCCGCCGCGCGTAATCCGCAAGCAGCAGCTCGCCGATCGCCTTTTGCGTCCCGTATGAGGTCAGCGGCGTGGCATGGAACTCGTCCGGAATCACCGCCGGATAGGGCGCGCCGAAGACGCCGCTCGACGAGGTGAAGACGAGACGGGGCACATAGGAGCCGCCATCCTTCCGTCCTTCCCGGCGGATCGTCTCGAGCAGGCTCAGGGTCCCGTCGAGATTGATCCGATAGCCCTTGTCGAAATCTCGCTCGGCCTCGCCGGAGATGATCGCAGCAAGATGGAAGATCACGAGCGGGCGGGCCCCGATCAGCTCCGCGGCGATGGCGGGATCGGCGAAATCCTCGGTGCGGATCTCGATCTCGCCGTCAAAGCCCCCCGGCGTCTCCGGCGTAACGACATCGGTCAGCGTCAGCTTGCTGATAGCCTTGCCGGCGCAAGCACCGTCAGCCGCCAGCTGCGCTGCGAGCTTGCGGCCGACCATGCCGGCCGCGCCTGTCACCAGGACGTGCATCGACGCGCCCTTCCCTGCGTCAGAGCGCGAAGCCACCATCGGCGAGATGAATCTGCCCGGTGGTGTAGCTCGACTCGTCGGAACCCAGATAGACGGCAAGCCAGGCGATTTCCTCGGCCGTGCCAAGCCGGCCCATCGGCTGGCGGTCGACGAAGGCCTGACGCGCAGCCGCCTCGGTCGTCTTCGTCACCTTGGCGAGATCGGCGATGCGCTGGTCGAGCGAGGGCGACTGGATCGTGCCCGGGCAGATCGCGTTCGCGCGAATGCCTTTCTTGATGTAGTCGGC
This sequence comes from Allobosea sp. 05T433, assembly GCF_056396065.1. Lineage (NCBI taxonomy): Bacteria > Pseudomonadati > Pseudomonadota > Alphaproteobacteria > Hyphomicrobiales > Alloboseaceae > Allobosea > Allobosea sp. 05T433. The sequence goes on from NZ_JBFTKS010000020.1 coordinate 69,086, forward strand.
GGCGACTGCCTTGGTCAGGCCGATCACGGCCGCCTTGGTCGCGCCATAAGCATAGCGGTTTGGAATGCCGCGCACCGAGCCGGCGCCCGAAGCGATATTCACGATGGAGCCCGCGCCCTTCGACAACATCCCCGGCAGGAAGGCCTTGGTCGTGCGGTGCATCGACTTGACGTTGAGGTCGAAGGAAAAATCCCAGGCCTTGTCGTCGCAGTCCAGAACGGTGCCGTGGTGAACGAAGCCGGCGGCATTGACCAGGATGTCGATCGGTCCGACCTTCTCGGCGAAAGCGTCGACGGCCTTGCTCGAAAGCACGTCGAGCTTGCGCTTCTTCGCCTTCGGGATTCCCTCCAGCAGCGCAACATCCTTGTCCGTTGCCCAGACCGTCGCGCCTTCCCTGACGAAGGCTTCCGCGATCGCCCGGCCGATGCCCTGCCCCGCGGCCGTGACGACGGCGACCTTGCCCTTCAAACGTCCTGCCATGTCCTTGGTCCTCTTGTTAAGCCGGCTTATTGTCAGAGCTGCTTGCGCATATGCGTCAGGCGCCGATCGGCCAGATCAGTGTGATGGGTAACCGCGAAACCCAGGCGCTCATACCAGGCGATGCGCTCGGTTAGTTTCGCGTGGGTGTAGAGATGCACCGAACCAAAGCTGAGTGCGGCGGCGCGCTCGTCGGCAAAGCGCATCAGCAGCAGACCGAGCTTGCGCCCTTGTGCCCCTGGGGAGACCGCCACGCTCCAGATCGTGAAATCGTCCGGAGAGATCTCGAGAACAAGCGCGGCATCCAGCCCGTTGTCGCCGTCGACCAGCCAGACCTCATGCTCGGCCACGACCTGCGCATAATCGGCGATCCGCGGGAGCGAAGGCACGCCGATAATGGCCTCGTTCGGCGTATAGGCTGCGCTCTTCAGCGCCCTGATGGCGGGAATGTCGCCGGATGACGCCCGGCGCAAGGACAGCCCATCGATCCCGCCCAGCATCTGGTTGAAGGTCCCGAGCGCCAGCTTCTGCCGGCCCTCGGCGTCGAAATTCGCGGGATCCAGCCAGCGCTGGAAGCCTTGCGCCCGCACCGGCCATTCGCTGTCGAGGATCGAATACCAGGCGGTGTCGCGATTCCTGCCCTTCACCACCATGTGCTGGCGGAACAGACCCTCGTATTGGAAGCCGAAGCGCAGAGCGGCCCGCTTCGACGGTTCGTTCAGGGTGTTGCACTTCCACTCGAAACGGCGATAGCCGAGCGAGAATCCGTAGGCGCCGCACAGATAGATCGCCTCGGTCGCAACCCGGGTCTTCTGCAGGCTCGGCGAATAGGTGATGTAGCCGACCTCGAAGACGCCATGCTCGGGCCTGATCTCCATCAGCCAGAGATGGCCCTTGGCCTTGCCGTCGGCCCTGTCGATCGCCGCGAACGGCACGATGCCGGCCTTCGCCGCCATCGTCGTCAGCAGCTCGCGATAGCTTTCGCGATCCTGCGGCGGATGGGCCGGCATCCAGGTCCAGATCTGATCATGCCCGCCATTGGCCTGCCAGATATCGTCAAGATGCCGGTCCGGATCGATCGGCTCGAGCCGACAATAGCGCCCTTCCAGTACCTTGGCGGGCGGAAAGGGCGGTGCTTTCCAATCAGGCGAAAGGGTCATGATTTCCCCCGCGCATGCCAGGCGGAGAGATCGAGCGAGATATTCCAGCCAGCACCGAGCTCGGCAGCGGCCGCATGGGCGAGCGCTGAACCCTCCGCCTCCCAGGCAAGCCGCTCGACCTCGTTCGCGAAGGCCGACGCCGCCTCGTCCTCTTCATCGTAGATCGCGTCGAACGCATCCATCCAGGCTTCCAGCCGATCGCCGAACGCCTCGGAGAGACCGGCGTCCTCAGCGTCGATCGCCTTGCGCCTGCCCTTGGCGTCGATCATCCAGAGGCCGCTTCGCCCGAGCCATTCGGGCGCAATGACGAGTTCGCTGCTCACGAGCGCGCCTTGAGGTCGTCCTCGAAGAAATTGTTAAGCGGGACCGACGGCCCGTTGCCGGCGAAGCCTGCAAAACTGCCCTGCTCGGTGATCAGGCGTGTCGCCTCGATGAAGGCAGCCCAGGCCGCGCGCGCCAACGCCGCGCCGATCGAGATGCGCCGGACACCAAGTGCGGCGACATCAGACACCGTCAGGCCGAAATCGCCATAGATCAGCGCATTGACCGGCTTGCCGCCGGCAGCCGCGACAATCGCGGCGATCTGCTCGCGGGTCTTTGGCCCGGGTGCATAAAGCACATCGGCGCCCGCCTCGGCATAGGCGGCAATGCGCCTGACCGATTCGTTCAGCGGATCGTCATGGCCGGTGAGAAAGCACTCGGCACGCGCCGTCAGCAGAACGCCGGAGCCGGTCTCGTCAATCGCCCGCCGCGCCGCGCGGATCCGCTCGACCGCGAGCTCGAAAGGATAGAGCGGGACGTCATCGCGCCCGGTCGCATCCTCGATCGAGAGCCCGGCGACCCCGGTCGCCACACAGGCTTTCACATTGAGCGCGACATCGGCCGGTCCGTCGGCATAGCCGTTCTCGAAATCGGCATTGATCGGCAGGTCGGGTACGGCTTTCACCATATCCGCGATATGAGCGAGCATCATGTCGCGCGGCACGTCCTGATCAGCCCGCCCCTGCGTGAAGGCGAAACCGGCGCTGGTCGTGGCCAGCGCCCTGAAACCCTGCCCGCGCAGCCAGCGCGCCGAACCGACATCCCATGGGTTCGGCATGACGAAGCAGCCAGATTCGTGAAGTGCACGAAAGGCGGCGATCTGCGGACTGTCGGTCATTTTAAATCGTTTCAGATGCGAGTTGGCCGAGCGATGCCCCATACTGTCCGGGCGCGTGCCGTTTGTCAGCCCTTCACGTCATGCGTCAAGGCTCGGCACCGATGCGCAACCGGCATGGAGGCCGATCAATAGGCTGCAATCAGCTCGTAGATGAAAGCCGTGAGACCGGCCGGGCTCGGAATCCTGGAGGCAAGAGCACCGCGCAGCAGCGCAGGCAGTGCCTCCCGGTCTGAGCCGCTGAGCAGGGCAATGCCTTGCGCTGCACTCGCATCCTGCATTGTGGGAAAGGCGGGATGGGGCCTGGCCGCCAGGGCAACGCCTGTTCGGACCGAGAGGACGCCAGAACGCCCGATCAGGTCCACCAGGCTCGGTGGCGGCACCGCCTCTTCACCCGCGCCCTGCCATGTCACTCCAGCGAGATAGCGGCCGAGGCCACGCCCGGCCCGGCCCGTCTCACGATAGACAGAGCGGCTGAACGCCCCCATGGCCGGTCGCATCCTGCGCGTTTCCGGGGTCGGATTGGCAAGCAGATCGAGATATTCGGGCGTCTCCAGTGCCTCTGCCGAGCCGAGGTCGTAGAGCGTCAGATAGCGGGCGGAGGCGACACGCCCCCCGGCGTAACGCTTCGCGGCGAGGAAGCCGGGCATAGTCAGCCGCTCCGGGACATGCTCGCCCCCGTGCCAGACCTCGTAATCCGGGCGCATGGCCGGGTCGACGCTGTTGCCGATCGCCAGGAAGACTGGTCCGGGCCAATCGGCCGAACCTGACGGCATGCCCGTCATGGCCGCAGGACGATCTTGGATGCAGTGCGACGGCTTGCTCTTGCAAAGGCGTCGAGCCCCGCTGCGAGCGGCATCTCTTCACTGATCATCCGCCGGATGCGCTCCTGTTGCGCAGCCATGAGCGCGATCACCCGCGGCCACGTTGCCAATGGCGAGCGATAACTCCCGCGAATCTGCTGGTGCCGCCGCACAAGCGCCGTCAGGTCGATTGGCGCCGGACGGGAATGAATCCCGCAGATGACAAGGACACCGCGCAATGCAAGCAGATCGATCGCCTCCCGCACCACTACCGGTGCGCCCGCGGCCTCGATGATCACATCATAGCTGACAGGCAGGCCGACGCGCGTGAGCGCCTCTCGCAAGGTCGTCCCGGCCGTGTCAACCGTCTCGGGAAAGCCGAGTGCCTCGACGGTGGCGAGGCGCACCGCGTCGTCGCGCCCAGCCACGACAACCCGCGCTGCACCAGCCACCTCGGCGGCCAGCGCCGCCCCTTGCCCGATCGTACCGGGCCCGATGACCAGCACCATATCGCCCGGTTTCACCCCGCCCGTATCGACGGCCTCGGTCGAAACCGTCATGGGCTCGGCGAGTGCCGCAACTGCATCATCGAGCTCATCGGGGAGTGCGATACAATTCTCTGTCGGAACGGCGGCAAGGGCTGCAAAGCCGCCATTGCGAGCAATGCCGATGCCGGTCCGCATGGCGCAATCCTCTGCCCGTCCTGAGCGGCAACGCTCACAACGCCCGCAGACGACGGAGGGACGCACCACCACGCGTGTCCCGACCGCGATGCCGTCGGTGCCTTCACCGAAATGCCGGACGCGGCCGACGAACTCGTGCCCGAGCGTGACCGGCATTGCGGCCGCCATCGCTTCGTACCCGCCCGACCAGTCCGCGATATGGAGATCCGTGCCGCAAAGACCTGCAGCCGTAACCTCAAGCAGCACTTCGCCGGGACCGGCACTCGGCTCGGATATCTCACCGAGCCAGAGCCCGGGCGCGGGGGCGGTCTTGCGAAGCGCGAGCATGAACCGCTCTCACTCGACCTTGATCGCAGCCGACTTGACCACCTTTGCCCAAGTTTCGGCATCCTTGGCCATGAACGCCGCGAGTTCGGCCGGCGTGCCGGGTGCCGGCTCGGCGCCGATCTCGACCAGGCGGGCGTTCACATCGGGCCGGGCCAAGGCCGCATTGATCGCGGAATTGAGCACCTGCACCACTTCGGGGGCCGTTCCCTTGGGGGCGACGAGGGCGACCCAGGCCGAGAGGTCGTAGCCGGGATAGCCTTGCTCGGCGACAGTCGGCACATCCGGCAACAGCGAGGCACGCTTGCCCGTGGTCACCGCGAGCGCCTTCATCGTGCCGCCCTTGACGTGGCTGGAGGCGCCGGCAAGGGTCGAGAACATGACGTCGATATTGCCGCTGATCGCATCGGTCAAAGCTGGCGCTTCGCCGCGATACGGCACATGCTGGACCTTGGTATCCGAGACCAGGCCGAAGAATTCTCCAGCCAGATGCGCGACCGTGCCGGTGCCGCCCGAACCGAAGGTGATCGGCCGCTTGCTCGCCTGCCCATGCGCAGCCAGTTCCTTCATCGTATTGGCCGGATAGGATTTCCCGGCCGCAACAACGAAGGGCAGCTTCGCGATCATCGCGACCGGGACGAAATCCTTCTCCCAATCGAAGGGCACAGTCGCCTTCAGCGCGGGATTGATCACCATCGTGGTCGGCGCAGCGAGCAGCGTGTAGCCGTCGGGCTCCGCCTTGGCGACGGTCTGGGAGCCGAGGATCGTGGCAGCACCGCCGCGGTTCTCGATGACGAAGCGCTGCTTGAGCACGTCGCCCGCCGCTTCGGCAACGACGCGCGTCACGACATCGACGCCACCACCTGCGGCAAAGGGCACGACAAGCTGCATGGCCCGCACCGGATAGGCCTGGGCCCGCGCCGGCCCGGCAGCCGTTGCCGCAAGCAGCCCGAGCGCCGCCGCCATCGCCTCACGCCTGCTCAGGGGGCCCGGCCGGATGGGGGTAAGCGCCAACGGGTCCGTCATGATGTTTCCTCCTGCTCTTATTGCAAACGACAAGGCCATCGATGGGGAGGGGCGACAACAGCGAATCCTGCGTCCCGCGATAGCCTGAGGCTATAGATCAGCCCCGACTTTTGAGATCTCGGCCCGCAAGGCCGTCTCGAAATGCTGGATCAGGCGACTGCGCGCGCGTTCGACATTCCGATGCAGGAAGACCTCGTACTGGGCCGGGTGATCGAGCGGCAGAAGCGCGACCACATCGCGGTTGGCCGCCAGCGCGCTGAAACGGTCGACGATGGCAAGACCGAGCCCCGCCTCGGCAAGCGCAATCGCGGTTTCGGCGAAGCGGGCGACATGCGTCCGCTCCGGCACGACGCCACCGTCGCGCAGCACCGCGTCGACGACCTGACCATGCACGGATTGTGGCTCGAACACGATGATCGGAATACCAGCCAGAGCCGAGGGCGACAGGCGCTTGGCCGAAGCCAGCGGCCAGTCACGCGGACACACGGCAACCGCCTTGCCGGTCCCGACCGATATGCTCCGGATTCCCGCATGAAGAATAGGGAACAAGGTGACGGCACCCTCGCCCTGAGCCGAGAGCAGATACTCCATCACCTGGCTGACCGACAGGATATCGAGATGCAGGCTGAGGCCGGGATGGTCATTCAGCAGGCTGGCGGCTGCGCGCGGGATCAGGACGCGGCCAATGCTCGGCGAAGCGCCGAGACGGAGCGAGCCGGTATCGGCCCGCGCCAGCCTGAGCGCCCGCGCCAAAGCGCCTTCGAGCTGGTCGAAGGCGATGTCGACCTCACCGAGAAGACGATGCGCCTCCGCCGTCGGCGTCAGGCGGCCGCCATGCCGGTCGAACAGGGCAAACGCGCAGATATCCTCGATCCGCCGCACCGTCTTGGTCACGGTCGGCTGGGCGATACCGAGATCGCGCGCCGCACCGACGATGGTGCGAGCGCGCATCACGGCGCGGAAGACCTCGATCTGCCTCAGCGTGAGCAGCAAAGCGGCGCGCTCCTGCGCCAGCGACGACCGACTAGTGATTGTCGCGCGGAACGCCGAACTTCTTGTGGATTTTCTGGTACTTGACCGCCGGCTTCAGCACCATGCCCTCGGAGAGCTCGCCAACGATCTTGCGCTGGATCTCCTGCCAGGGGGTCTGGCTCTTCGGATATTTGTAGCCGCCGGCCGCCTTCAGCGCGACGCGGCGCTCGTCCAGCTCCTTGTCGGAAATCAGGATGTCGGCCGTGCGCTTCTTCAGGTCGATGCGGACCTTGTCGCCGGTCTTCAGCAGCGCAAGTCCGCCGCCGGTCGCCGCTTCCGGCGAGGCGTTCAGGATCGAGGGCGAGCCCGACGTGCCGGACTGGCGGCCGTCACCGATACAGGCCAGCGCCGTGATGCCCTTCTTGATCAGGTAATCCGGCGGCCGCATGTTCACGACCTCGGCCGCGCCGGGATAGCCGATCGGCCCGACGCCGCGAATGAAGAGCACGCTGTGCTCGTCGATCGCGAGCGACGGATCGTCGATGCGGTGGTGGTAATCCTCCGGTCCGTCGAAGACGATTGCCTTGCCCTCGAAGGCCATTGGGTCCTTCGGGTTCTCGAGATAGCGCTTGCGGAATTCCGGCGTGATCACGCTGGTCTTCATGATCGCGGAATCGAACAGGTTGCCGCGCAGATTGAGGAAGCCGGACTGCGCCTTCATCGGCTCGTCATAGGCCTTGATGACCCGACGATCGCCGGAGAAGAAGCCTTCGCAGTTCTCGGCCAGCGTCTTGCCGTTGGCGGTGATGGCGGGCTTGATCTTGCCCTTGGCGACGAGCTCGGCAACGACCGCAGGCACGCCGCCGGCGCGGTAGAAATCCTCGCCGAGATATTCGCCGGCGGGCTGCAGGTTGACCAGCAGCGGGATGTCGTAGCCGATCGCAGTCCAATCCTCGTTGTCGAGTTTCACGCCAATATGCTTGGCGATGGCGTTGACATGGATCGGCGCATTGGTGGAGCCGCCGATCGCCGAGTTGACGACGATGGTGTTCTCCAGGGCTTCGCGTGTCAGGATCTTCGACGGGATCAGGTTCTCCCAGACCATCTCAACGATGCGCTTGCCGGTGTGGTAGGCCATCTCATAACGGTCGCGATAGGGCGCCGGGATGGCGGCGCCGCCGGGCAGGGTCATGCCCATCGCCTCGGCCAGCGAGTTCATGGTCGAGGCCGTGCCCATGGTGTTGCAGTGGCCGGCCGACGGAGCCGACGACGCCACCAGATCGACGAAGCCGCGATAGTCGATTTCGCCGGCGGCCATCATCTGGCGCGCCTTCCAGACGATCGTGCCCGAACCGGTGCGCTCGCCGCGGAAATTGCCGTTCAGCATCGGCCCGCCCGGCAGTGCGATGGCCGGGATGTCGACCGTGGCGGCCGCCATGATCTGTGCCGGGGTGGTCTTGTCGCAGCCGGTCGTCAGCACGACGCCGTCGAGCGGATAGCCATAGAGGATCTCGACGAGCGAGAGATATTGCAGGTTGCGGTCGAGGCTCGCGGTCGGGCGCTTGCAGGTTTCCTGGATCGGATGGATCGGGAACTCGAAAGGCACGCCGCCCATCTCGCGGATGCCGTCGCGGACGCGGGCGGCGAGCTCGATATGATGGCGGTTGCAGGGCGCGATATCGGAGCCCGTCTGGGCGATGCCGATGATCGGGCGGCCCGACTGCAGCTCTTCGCGCGACAGGCCGAAATTCATGGTGCGCTCGATATAGAGCGCGGTCATGTCGGCATTGGCGGGATTGTCGAACCAGGCCTTGGAGCGCAGCTGCTCCGGCTTGATCTTGCGGACCGACTTCCTTGCAGGCGTCTTGGCCATCCCCGTCATTCCCTCTCGCACCGGCGCGCAGCCTTCGCGCCGCGTCCGCCATGGTCTTTAAATCGATTTGACCAGCCAATCATGCCGATCGCCATGCGCGCGACAAGAGCCAAATTCGACCAAATCGCGTCACCTGCATTCTGCATACAGCACACAAATTACTTCGCCAATCCATGCAGATGCCGGCTGCGCAGGAAAGGTCGCCGCCCTGCAGTTTGCAAGTGTTCCAAATGCGCGGGCGCCCGGCGGCCGGTGCAGACGGCGGGCTTGCATCGCCGCTGCGTTTCCGGCCAAGACAGCGCACCACGACAGCGCAAGGCCCACGACAGGGCCGCCTCGTCGAGAGCTTGCAGAGGAAAACGCACCATGACGCTGCAGACCGTCTCCTCCTTCGCCCGGATCGGCGAGGAAAACGCTTTCGCCGTGCTGGCACGAGCGACCGAGCTGCAGCGCAAGGGCAAGGACATCATCAATCTCGGCATCGGCCAGCCCGATTTCCCGACGCCCGACCACATCGTCGAGGCCGCGGTGAAGGCGCTGCGCGACGGCCATCACGGCTATACGCCGGCCAATGGCATCCTGCCGCTGCGCGAGGCGGTCGCCGCCGACGTGCACAAGCGCTTCTCGGTCGACGTCTCGCCGGAAGAGGTGATGATCGTGCCGGGCGGCAAGGTCACCATGTTCATGGCGATCCTGATGTTCGGCGAGCCCGGCGCCGAGATCCTTTATCCCGATCCCGGCTTCCCGATCTATCGCTCGATGATCGAGTTCACCGGCGCGACCCCGATCCCGGTACCGATCCGCGAGGAGAACGGCTTTGCCTTCTCGGCCGAGGAGACGCTCTCGCTGATCACGCCCAAAACCCGGCTGCTGATCGTCAATTCGCCGGCAAACCCGACCGGCGGCGTCACGCCGAAGGCCGAGGTCGACAAGCTCGTCGCCGGGCTCAGCCGCTTCCCCGATGTCGCGGTGATGTCGGACGAGATCTACGACCAGATGCTCTATGACGGCGAGAAGCACGTCTGCCTGCTGAGCTATCCCGAAATTCGCGACCGGCTGATCCTGCTCAATGGCTGGTCCAAGACCTATGCCATGACCGGCTGGCGCATGGGGTTCTCGGTCTGGCCGAAGCCGCTCTACGACAATGCCCGCAAGCTCGCGGTCAATTCGCATTCCTGCGTCAACGCCCCGGCGCAATGGGCGGGGCTCGCCGCGCTCACCGGCCCGCAGGACGCGGTGCATGCCATGGTCGCAGAGTTCGATCGGCGCCGGAAGGCGGTGGTCGCCGGCTTGAACGCCTTGCCCGATGTGTCCTGCGCCGTGCCGAAAGGCGCCTTCTACGCCTTCCCGAATATCTCGAAGACCGGGTGGAAGGCGAAGAAACTGGCCTCCGCCCTGCTCGAGGATGCGGGTGTCGCGACGATCGGCGGGCCCGATTTCGGCATCCATGGCGAAGGCTATATCCGCCTGTCCTATGCCAACTCGCTGGAGAACATCGAACGCGCGCTGGAGCGGATGAAGAGCTTCCTCGCCAACGCGAAGGCAGCATGACGATGATCACCTGCCATTTGAGCTATATCGTCGATCCCTACCAGCTGCCGGCCTTCGAGGCCTATGGCAAGCTCTGGATCAGGCTGGTCGAGAAATTCGGCGGCAAGCATCACGGCTATTTCATGCCCTCGGAAGGCACGTCGAACGTCGCATTGGCGATGTTCAGCTTTCCGTCGCTTGCGGCCTATGAGGAGTATCGCACCGCCTCGTTCAGGGACGAGGAATGCCTGGCGGCCGTGGCGATGAACGAGAAGCACCGCTTCATCATCAGCTATGAACGCTCGTTCTTCCGACCGGTCTTCGAAGACGATCAGGGTGCGCGCCGCGCACCCTGATCGCGCCGATTGGAACGGCGTCAGGCTTTCGCCGCGCTCGCGGCCGCGTCGATATTGGCGACCAGTTCGGCATCGAGCCCGACCGAGCCCGCAAGCCCGGCGAGGAAGTCCTTCTCCGCGGGCGTATCAGGATTGATGGCGATGCGAGCCGCCGTGTAGATCTGCGCCGCGAGTTCCGGCGTTTCCGCCGCTTCGGCGAGGACATCGACCGAAGCCGGATTGGCCATTTCATGGGCGAGCCAGGCATTGGCTTCCGGATCGAAACCGGCGTCGCGCAGGCCGCCGAGAATGGCATTGCGCTCCTCGGTGTCGATATGACCGTCGGCGGCAGCGGCTGCGATCATCGCCCGGATGAAGATCAGGGCCGTTGCCTCGCTTGCGGCCTCCGGCTCGAAACCGGTCCCGACTGGTGCCGGCAGAACCTCCTGACGCTTCAGATCGAGCAGGGGTTTGCCGGCTTGATGGTTCTGGTAGGCCTTGTAGGCGAGGCCGCCGATCAGCGCGAGGCCGCCGAGTTTCGCCGCAGAGCCGGCAACCGAACGCCCTGTCGAGGAACCGAAGAGCAAGGCGCCGAGGCCGCCGAGCACCGCAGTCGCCACGGCCGGGTTGCTGCTGAACATCCCCTTGGCCTGTTCCAGCAACTGGTCGGGCGTCTTGCCGCCGGAGACCTGGCCGAGAACGTCGCTCGCCTTCTGCTCCAGCCCTGTCTGGCGCGCGGCATCCTGCATGCCCTGCGTCGCCTGGCCGAGCACGCTGCCGACGAGGCCGCCAATGCCACCCGAACCACCGGCCTGCTGAACCTGTTGCGCCAGATTGCCCAGCATTCCGCCGAGCCCCCCGGACTGGCCGACCTGCTGACCGGCTTGATTGCCGGCGCTGACCAGCGCGTCCAGCAGAGATTTTGCGTTGAACATCGAGAGGCTCCCTCGTTTAGGCCATTCACCGCAAAGCGGCGGCGTAACCTGCACCCGGGTCACGGGCTTCACAAGCCGCCCCGCATGGAAGGGAACCTTGACGCGATCATGACGAAGGCAACGGCAGGAGCCCCGGCTCCTTCAACGTCTCGAGCGCGATTTCCGAGCGGACCCGCGCGACGCTTTCATGCGGCATCAGGATCTCGTTGACGAAGCGCGAGAGCTCCTTGAGGTCGCCGACCGCAACCTTGAGCAGATAATCCGCCTCACCCGTCAGGGCATGCGCCTCCAGGATCGCGGGAGTCAGCCTGACGAGATCGCGAAAGCGGCGGGCATTGTCACGCGAATGAGTGTTCAGCGCGACATGGATGAAGACGGTCACGCCGAGCCCGACGGCTGCCGGATCGATCAGCGCGCGGTAGCCGCGGATCGTCCCCTCCTCCTCGAGCCGTTGGCGCCGGCGGGAAATCTGGCTCGCCGACAACCCGACCTTCTCGGCCAGCGCGCCATTCGTCAGGGAGGCATCCTGCTGGAGCGCATCGATCAAGCGCCAGTCGAAGGAATCGAGACCGCTCACATCACGCACCGTTGGTGACCTCCCTGCACAAGTTGTGCGGATCTCGCGCCATGACGCGGCATTTTGCAAGCTCCTTGCCTTCGCCGTGCGCGACCATGTCGGCAATCACATCGAGAGGAGAACGCCATGGGTCCATTTCCGCACGACACCGCCCCTCCCGCTATTTCCGAGGTCAATCCGATGGGAACGGACGGATTCGAGTTCGTCGAATACGCCCATCCCGAGCCAGAGAAGCTCGGCCCGCTCTTCCAGCAGATGGGCTTCACCGCCGTCGCCCGGCATCGCTCCAAGAAGGTCACGCTGTACCGTCAGGGTGACGTGAATTTCGTCGTCAATGCCGAGCCGGATTCCTTTGCCCAGCGCTTTGCGGCCGAGCACGGCCCCTGCGCTTGCGCCATGGCCTTCCGCGTCGTCGATGCCAGGCATGCTTTCGAGCGCGCCGTGTCGCTTGGCGCCGAGCCCTATGAAAGCAAGGTCGGCCCCGGCGAGATGCAAATTCCCGCCGTGAAGGGCATTGGCGGCTCGATCCTGTATTTCGTCGAGCGTTATGGCGCGAAGGGCTCGATCTGGGATGTCGATTTCGAGTGGATCGACGAGCCGGATCCGCACCCGGAGCAGGCTGGTCTCTATTACCTCGACCACCTCACCCACAACGTCCATCGCGGCCGCATGGACCATTGGGCGGGCTGGTATGGCAAACTCTTCAACTTCCGCGAGATCCGCTTCTTCAATATCGAGGGCAAGCTCACAGGCCTGATCTCGCGCGCCTTGACCTCGCCCTGCGGCAAGATCCGCATCCCGATCAACGAGTCGCTCGACGACAAGAGCCAGATCGAGGAGTACCTGCGCCAGTACAAGGGCGAGGGTATCCAGCACGTCGCGCTCGGAGCCCACGACATTTACGCCACCGTCGAGCAGCTGCGCCGCAACGCCCTGCCCTTCATGCCGGCGCCGCCGGCAACCTATTATGAGCGCGTCGAGGCGCGCGTTCCCGGCCATGGCGAACCGGTCGAGCGGCTGAAGGCCAACGGCATCCTGATCGACGGCGAGGGTGCGGTTGCGGTCGGCTCCAAGGAGGGCCGGATGAGCAAGGTCCTGCTCCAGATCTTCTCCGGCACGGTGCTCGGGCCGATCTTCTTCGAGTTCATCCAGCGCAAGGGCGATGACGGCTTCGGCGAGGGCAACTTCCGCGCCCTGTTCGAGTCGATCGAAGAGGACCAGATCCGTCGCGGCGTGCTGAAGGTCGAGGCGGCCGAGTAACCTCCGCGATCGCGGCACAGGACGCGGCGCCGCCCCCCACGGCAGCGCCGCGTTTCGCTTGTCGGGGAGCCAAGACAAGCGTAGCATTTTCGGGAGCGCGCACGCAGCCAAGTGCGCGTCTCGAGGGACTGCCCATGTCGACAGCTGCGATCACGCGCGGTCATCAGGGTCCCTGGTGGACGCATCTCTACGTCCAGGTGCTGACCGCCATCGCGATCGGGGTGCTCGTCGGGCATTTCTATCCGCATACCGGCGAGGCGATGAAGCCGCTCGGCGACGCCTTCATCAAGGCCATCAAGATGATCATCGCGCCGATCATCTTTCTCACCGTCGTGCACGGCGTCGCGTCGATGGACGACATGAAGAAGGTCGGCCGCGTCGGCGTGAAGGCACTGCTCTATTTCGAGGTGGTGACGACGCTTGCGCTCATCGTCGGGCTCATCGTGATCAATCTCTGGAAACCCGGAGTCGGCATGAGTGTCGATGTCGGCGGGCTCGACACCAGCTCAATCACCGCGTTCACGGCCAAGGCGAAGGAGCAGAGTACCATCGGCTTCCTGATGGACATCATCCCGGCGACAGTGGTCGGTGCCTTCGCAACCGGCGAAATCTTGCAGGTGCTGTTCTTCGCCCTGCTCTTTGCCTTTGGTCTGCAGATGCTCGGCGAACGCGGCAAGCCGGTCCTGCACTTCGTCGACGATATCGCCCAGGTCTTCTTCAAGATCGTCGGCATCATCATGAAGGCGGCACCGATCGGTGCTTTCGGCGCGATGGCCTTCACGATCGGAAAATTCGGCATCGGCACGCTGCTGTCGCTGGGCAGCTTCATGGCCGCCTTCTACACGACCTGCCTCATCTTCATTTTCCTCGTGCTCGGCACGATCGCCCGGCTGCATGGCTTCAGCATCGTGAAGTTCATCGCCTATATCAAGGAAGAGCTGCTGATCGTGCTCGGCACCTCCTCCTCCGAGAGCGTCCTGCCACGGATGATCGCCAAGATGAGCTATCTCGGCTGCAAGGAGAATGTCGTCGGCCTGGTCATCCCCACCGGCTATTCCTTCAACCTCGACGGCACCTGCATCTATCTGACGATGGCCGCGATCTTTCTCGCCCAGGCAACCAATACCGAGCTGAGCCTGTCGCAGGAGATCGGCATCATCGCCGTGCTGCTGCTGACCTCGAAAGGCGCGGCCGGCGTCACGGGCTCCGGCTTCATCGTACTCGCCGCAACACTGGCCTCGGTCGGCACTATTCCCGTGGCGTCGATCGCCCTGATCCTCGGCGTCGACCGCTTCATGTCGGAGGCGCGCGCCCTCACCAATCTGATCGGCAATGGCGTCGCGACGATCGTCGTGGCGAAATGGGAAAATTCGCTCGACGAGCGTCGCATGCAGCGCATCCTCGCCAAGGAAGCCGATTACGACGCCGCCGAGCCCGAGCGCGTCGTGGCGGTCTGAGCGCTGCCAGATCATCTGACGGGATATCGTATCCAGCCCGATGATCTCACCTTTGTGTTTGCATCGGCTTTCCCGAAAACCGCGATCCACTTTTCGGGCCGATGCTTAGGGCGCGAGCTTGCGCAGCATCAGCGGTGCGCCCACCGCAGGGTCCTTGCGCCATTGGCCGTTCTCGAAGACGAGATCGACGCTGTGCCCCTTGCGTGCAACCAGCGAAAGGCGCCCGGCCGCATAGCGCCAACCGACGGGATCGAAGATCGTCAAGCCAGTATCGTCGCAGCGCCCGTCGAAACGGGCGGGAGCGCCACCCGGAGAATTTGCGGGGCCGGCCGCAAGCATGAGGCGACATCCCTCGCGGTTCTGCTGGCGCATCGTGACATAGCGGCCGGGCACGGCGTCGGTGGCAGGCGCGCCCGCAGGGTCGACAACGGTCGGCCGGGCCGCAGCGGTCGCGGCGCGCTCTGCCGCGCTCGGAGGCACTGGACGCGCGCTGCGTGGATGATCCTTCGGATCCAGCAGATAGTCCTGCCCGTCCGTGCCCTTGCCATTCAGGCCGGCGCCGGACTTGCTGAGCGTGATCACGGCCTTGCCGGCCTCGTCATTCAGGCGCAGCCCGCCCCCCTCAGCCACACTCCAGGACACAATCTGCCCGATAATGGGCAATGCGCGGCGGCAGGTGGCAGGGAAGCGCAATTGCCGCCCCTGTCCCGACTGTTCCGCTCCAAGGGTAATGGTGCATTGGCGCGGCGCGCCGACCTGTTCGAGGTTCCAGGCACCGATCATGGGGCGAACGGTGTCAGGCGCGGTCTCCGCTCCCTTCGGAAGCGGCGGCTTCTGCGCCTGTACGGGCCCCGCGAAAAGGACGCCCGCCACAAGCGGCAGGCATCCGCGCCTCATCTGAACCAAAACGTGGTGTCTCAGGCTTTCTTCCATGGTGTCTCGGCAACCGGCGTCAGAGGACCCCTGCCATCGAACCATGAAACCAGGTTGTCGACCAGAAGCTGGCCCATCTGTTCACGCGTATGCACCGATGCCGATCCGACATGCGGCAACAGCACCACATGATCCATCGCGATCAGTTCGGCCGGCACGCGCGGCTCGTCCTCGAAGACGTCCAGGCCGGCCGAAAGGATGACCTTGTTCTTGAGCGCCTCGATCAACGCCTGTTCGTCGACCACCGAACCACGGCCGACATTGATGACGATGCCATTGGGGCCGAGCGCCTTCAGGACGTCGGCATTGATCATGTGATGAGTCGCAGCGCCGCCAGGCGCAACCGAGATCAGGGTGTCGACATCGGCCGCCATCTCGATCAGCGAAGGATAGTAGCGATAGGACACATCCGCCTGGCGGGTGCGGCCATGATAGCTGACCGGCAGGCCGAAGGCCTCGATACGCTGCGCCACGGCCTTGCCGATTCGGCCGAGCCCAACGATGCCGACCTTGCGGGTCCGCAGCGAGGTCGTCAGCGGATAGGCCTTCTCCAGCCACTTGCCGGCGCGCAGGTACCGGTCGACCTGCGGCAGCTGGCGCACCGTCGCGAGCAGCAGGCCGAGTGCCAAGTCCGCAACCTCATCGGTCAGCACGTCCGGAGTATTGGTGACGATCAGCCCGCGCTTGCCGGCTTCCTTGGCATCGACGGTGTCGTAACCGACGCCGAAATTGGCAACGATCTCCAGTTTCGGCAGGGCGTCGAACAGCGTGCCATCGATCCTGACATGCGCGCCGCCCCCGGCGACGCCACGAACCTTGCCGCCGATCTCCTTCAGCATGGCGGTCCGGTCCTCTGCCTTCCAGAGTTCATGCACCGTGAAACGGGCCTTCAACTGGTCGGCAGCATAGGCCATCAGCGGGCCGGTCATGATGATGTCGGTCATATCGTGAACTTTCGTCGGGCGTGAGTGTCAGAGCGGCTGGCTTGATTTCAATTCTTTAAAACGATTAGATCGCGAAACCTCAAGGCCTCCGCCACGCGGCATCGGCAGAGCAGTACTACACGGGCTGCAGAGCGAGAAAAGCGCGTCGTTGTCATATGTAGTATGACTTATTCAGGCGATTTTCGGGGTGCTCTGCTGTCCGGCCCATGCCAGGAAGGTGAGCGTGGTGTTCAGGCTGTCCGTTACCAGCGCACTCATCCGGGCCGCGGCGAGATCGCCGTCCCGCTGGATGATCGCATCCAGCACCCGCTCGTGATCGAACAGCGACGTGACATAGAACCCCTGATCGTCTCCCGACTTCAGCAGCAGCGACCATTGGATCGTCGCCGAGACGACGCTTGCCAGACATTGCAGCGTCGAATTCTGCGCGGCAGCGAGGATCGCCTCGTGGAAAGCCAGGTCGGCACGAATGGTTGCCTCGGCATAGGGCGGGTTGTCGATCATGCCGTGATAACCCGCCTGGATTCGTACGAGATCGGCGGGCGTACGCCGCAGGGCCGCAAGGCGCGCTGCGCTCGGCTCGACAAAACTGCGCAACTCGAACAGGTCGCGGATGAATTTCTCGTTCGGGTCGGCCTCGAAATGCCAGGACAGCACGTCGGGATCGAGCAGGTTCCAGCCGTCGCGCGGCGCTACCCGCGTGCCGCTCTTCGGGCGCGCCTCGACCAGCCCCTTCGCCGTCAGGTACTTCACAGCTTCGCGATAGGCGGTGCGCGAGACCGAGATTTCGGATTTCAGATCGGCTTCGTTCGGCAACAGCTCGCCGGCCTTGAACGTCCCTGAAATGATCGCGACCGCGAGCTTCTGAGCCACCTGCCCGAACAGGCGGTCGGGATTCAGGGTCGTCGGCCGCGAAAAGTCGCGCACCCGCATCTGCTGGCGTCCTCACCCGTTTTCAATCGCGCCCAAGCCGCCGGAAGGCGGTTTCATTGGAGCGATTCCGGCGCTTGACACGCCTGTCCGTATCGTATGACTTTATCGTAGATGAAACCCGGCGCAACAGGCACTGCCTGGTCTGCGGCGCTTTTCGTCGGTCGGTCACGAGAAGCCGACAGCAGCGGCGGTGCGGAGTGCCCGGACACGGGACGATACCGGACCCCAGAGGAAACTTAAGTCCGGGAGAGGGTTCAGATGGCCTCAGTCCAGATCGCTGATGTGCGCAAGGCTTACGGCTCGACGCAGGTCATCCATGGCGTCGATATCGACATCAACGATGGCGAGTTCGTTATTCTCGTCGGCCCCTCCGGCTGCGGAAAATCGACCCTTCTGCGCATGATCGCCGGGCTGGAGAATATTTCCGGAGGCGAGATCCGCATCGGCCCGCGCGTCGTCAACGACGTGCCGCCGAAAGAGCGCGACATCGCCATGGTGTTCCAGAATTACGCGCTCTATCCGCACATGACAGTGGCCGACAACATGGCCTTCTCGATGAAGCTGCGGAATGCCCCCAAGGCCGAGATCGACGAGCGCGTCAACAAGGCTGCCGGCATTCTCGGCCTCAACAAGCTGCTCGACCGCTATCCGCGCCAGCTTTCGGGCGGTCAGCGCCAGCGTGTCGCCATGGGCCGCGCGATCGTGCGCGATCCGCAGGTCTTCCTCTTCGACGAGCCGCTTTCGAATCTCGACGCCAAGCTGCGCGTGCAGATGCGCACCGAGATCAAGGAACTGCATCAGCGTCTCAAGACCACGACGGTCTATGTCACGCACGACCAGATCGAGGCCATGACCATGGCCGACAAGATCGTCGTGATGCATGACGGCATCGTCGAGCAGATGGGCGCTCCGCTCGACCTCTACGACCGGCCGAACAACCTTTTCGTCGCGGGCTTCATCGGCTCGCCGTCGATGAACTTCCTCAAGGGCAAGATCACCGCGGCCGGGTTCGAGACCGAGGGCGGCGTGATCTGGCCCATCGGGCAGCATCCGGCTGACTCGAACGGCAAGGCCGCGGTTTTCGGCATCCGTCCGGAGCACCTCCAACTCAACCCCAACGGCCTCAAGGCCGAGGTCGTGGTCATCGAACCGACCGGCTCCGAGACGCAGGTCGTCGTGCGCTGCGGCGGGCAGGAACTGACCTGCGTCTTCCGCGAACGCATCACGGCCAAGCCCGGCGAGACCATTGGCATCACGCCGGACACCAGCGTCACGCATCTGTTCGACGCCGCCACCGGCAAGCGTATCTGAGCTTCTGACTGCTGCGGAGGCCCGCGCCTGATTGCGCCTTGGCCCGCATGACATGACGTTACGACAGGCCAGCACGGACACCGGCTGGCCTGGCGCAGCCAAAAGAGCCGGCGATGACTTCCAGGGACGGGTCGCAGGCCACATAAAAAAGGTCCCTTCTTTCCGGGAAGGAACAACCAATGACGATTTCAAGACGCGATATGCTGCTGGGCAGCGCCGGCGTGGCTGCGGGCGCCGGCCTGATGGGGCACTTGGGGACCGCCCCCGCCTTCGCCCAGGCGGCCGCTCCAAAATTCACCCCCGAACCAGGCGCTCAACTGCGCGTGCTGCGCTGGGCCCCCTTCGTCAAGGGTGAGGAAGACGCCTGGCTCGCCAATACCAAGAAGTTCACGGATGCGACCGGCGTTCAGATCCGGGTCGACAAGGAAGGCTGGGAAGATATTCGTCCGAAGGCCGCCGTCGCCGCCAATGTCGGCGCAGGCCCCGACATCGTGCTCGTCTGGTTCGACGATGCCTTCCAGTATCCCGACAAGCTGCTCGACGTCACCGAGCTCGGCAATTATCTCGGCGGCAAATATGGCGGCTGGTATCCCGGCCTTGAAGGTTACGCCAAGAAGGACGGCAAGTTCATCGGCCTGCCGCTGGCTGCCATCGCAAACGCCGTGCTTTATCGCGACAGCTGGGTCAAGGAAGCCGGCCACTCGACCTTCCCGACCAAGACCGACGCCTTCCTCGATCTCTGCAAGGCGCTGAAGGCCAAGGGGCACCCCGCCGGCTTCACCCTCGGAAAGGGTGTCGGCGACGGCAACAACTTCTGCCACTGGCTGCTCTGGAGCCATGGTGGCCGAACCGTCGATGATGCCGGCAAGGTCGCGATCAACAGCCCCGAGACGATCGCGGCCATCAAATACGCCGCCGAGCTCTACAAGACCTTCATCCCGGGCACGGAAAGCTGGCTCGACATCAACAACAACCGCGCCTTCCTGGCCGGTGAGGTTTCGGTCACCGCCAACGGCGTCTCGCTCTATTACTCCGCGAAGAACGACCCCAAGCTCGCCGACATGGCCAAGGACATGAGGTCGGCGAACATGCCGATCGGCCCGGTGGGCCAGTCGGTCGAATTGCACCAGACCACCACCTGCGTGATCTTCAAGCACACCAAGTTCCCGCAGGCGGCACAGGCCTATCTCCAGTTCATGTACGAGCAGGAACAGATGCCGACCTGGATCACCCAGGCCAGCGCCTATTGCTGCCAGCCGCTGAAGGCCTACGCCAATAATCCGGTCTGGACCTCGGATCCGGTTCACACCCCGTATCAGAAGGCCTCTGAGACACTGCGCCCGAACGGCTATTCCGGCCCGCTCGGCTACGCTTCGGCTGCGGTGATGGCCGACTACGTTCTTGTCGACATGTTCGCGGAAGGCGCCACCGGCCAGCGGACGCCTGAGGAAGCGGCCAAGCGCGCAGAGGCACGGATCAACCGCTACTATCGCGTCTGATCGCTGCAACGAAACGGCGCGGCCACGGCCGCGCCCGCCGGCGGCGAAGAGCCGCCGGCCCTGCATCCGGGAGAGATCACCATGGCTGACACCGCAATCGCGCGGCCGGCGGAGCGTGCGAGACCTTCTATGCTGGCGCGGCTGGGCCAGAGCCGCAACGGACTCGGCATCCTGTTCATGGTGCCCGCGGCGATCTTCCTGATCGTCTTCCTCGCCTGGCCGCTGGCCCTCGGCGTCTGGCTCGGCTTCACCGATACCCGCATCGGCCGGGCGGGCGTCTTCATCGGGCTCGAGAATTACGAGTCGCTGCTGACCGACTCGGTGTTCCGGCTCGCGGTCTTCAACACCATCCTCTACACGGTCGTCGCCTCGGCCCTGAAATTCGCGCTCGGGCTCTGGCTGGCGCTGCTCCTGAACGAGCACCTACCCTTCAAGGCCTTCATCCGCGCCATTGTACTGCTGCCCTGGGTGGTGCCGACCGTACTCTCGGCGATCGCCTTCTGGTGGATCTTCGACACCCAGTTCTCGGTGATCTCCTGGGCTCTGAAGGAGCTCGGCCTGATCTCGACCAATATCAACTTCCTCGGCGACACCACGAATGCGCGCGCCTCGGTGATCGCAGCCAATGTCTGGCGCGGCATTCCCTTCGTCGCGATCTCGCTGCTGGCCGGCCTGCAGACCATTTCGCCCTCGCTCTACGAGGCCGCGATGCTCGACGGTGCAACCAACTGGCAGCGCTTCCGCTTCATCACCTTGCCTCTGCTCTCGCCGATCATCGCGGTCGTGATGACCTTCTCTGTGCTGTTCACCTTCACCGATTTCCAGCTCATCTACGTGCTGACCCGCGGCGGCCCGCTCAACGCCACTCACCTGATGGCGACCCTCTCCTTCCAGCGCGCCATCCCCGGCGGCCAGCTTGGCGAAGGCGCAGCGATCGCAGTCGCGATGATCCCCTTCCTGCTCGGAGCGATCCTGTTCAGCTATTTCGGCCTGCAGCGGCGGAAATGGCAGCAGGGCGGCGCGGACTGAGGACGCCAGCCATGACCGACATCAGTCAACCGACCGCCCCGCGCGTTCAGCTCACCGACGAAAGCGTCGGCACCAGCTACATGGCCAACCTGCCGCGTCGGCTGGTGACCACTTGGTTGCCGCTCATCGTCTTCATCTTCGTGCTGCTGTTTCCATTCTACTGGATGGGCGTGACGGCGCTGAAGCCCAATCACGAGCTGACGGATTTCAAGAGCCACAACCCGCTCTGGCCGGGCGAGCCTACGCTGCGCCACATCAAATATCTGCTGTTCGAAACTACATATCCGCACTGGCTGCTCAACACGATCTTGGTCTCGATCGGATCGACGATCCTGTCGCTCACCGCCGCCGTGTTCGCCGCCTATGCGATCGAGCGTCTGCGCTTCAGCGGCTCGCGGGTCACCGGGCTGGCGATCTTCCTCGCCTATCTCGTACCTCCCTCGATCCTGTTCATCCCGCTCGCCGTGCTGATCTTCGGCTTCGGCATCTACGACACCAAGCTCGCGCTGATCTTCACCTATCCGACCTTCCTGGTGCCGTTCTGCACCTGGCTGCTGATGGGCTATTTCCGCTCGATCCCCTACGAGCTGGAGGAATGCGCGCTCGTCGACGGCGCCAGCCGCTGGCAGATCCTGGTCAAGATCATCCTGCCACTGGCGGTGCCGGGGCTGATCTCGGCCGGCATCTTCGCCTTTACCCTCTCCTGGAACGAGTTCATCTACGCGCTCACCTTCATCCAGTCCTCGGAGAACAAGACCGTCGCTGTCGGCGTTCTCACCGAGCTGGTGCGCGGGGACGTCTATGAATGGGGGGCGCTGATGGCCGGCGCGCTGCTCGGCTCGCTCCCGGTCGTCATTCTCTACTCCTTCTTCGTCGAGCATTACGTCTCGTCGATGACCGGAGCCGTGAAGGAATAATCCAGCGGGGCCCGCCGGGCCCCGTTTGCGTTTGAGGGACTGCGTTCGTGAACGAGATCAAATCCATCGCCTTCGTCGGGCTCGGCGCCATGGGGGCGCCGATGGCCGAGAACCTCGTGAAGCGTCAGTTCCGGGTCACTGGCTTCGATATGCGCAAGAGCGCCCGCGAGGCGCTAGTTTCAGCCGGAGGCCACGCTGCCGAGAGCGCCGCGGCGGCCGCAAGAGATGCCGATGCGCTCGTCCTGATGGTCGTCAATGCCGCGCAGGCGCGCTCGGTCCTGTTCGAGGCCGGCGCCCTGGCGGCACTCGCGCCCGGCGCGAGCGTGCTGCTGATGGCGACCTGCCCTCCCGGCGAGGTCGAGGCGATCGCGACGGAGGTCACGAAAACCGGCCGTCACTTCGTCGATGCCCCGGTCTCCGGCGGCATCAGCGGCGCGCGCGGCGCGACGCTGACCATCATGGTCGGTGCGCCGCAGGAGAGTTTCGCACTGGCAAAGCCCGTGCTCGATGCGATGGGCGACAAGGTCTTCCATGTCGGCCAGAAGCCCGGGCAGGGTGCGACCGTGAAGACGGTCAACCAACTGCTCTGCGGCGTCCATATCGCGGTGGCGGCCGAAGCGCTCTCGCTCGCCGAGAAGGCGGGGATCGACGGCAAGATTCTCTTCGAGATCATGGGTGGCTCGGCTGCCTCGTCCTGGATGCTGCGGGATCGCGGTCCGCGCATGCTGCTGGAAGATGCCCCCGTCGCCAGTGCGGTCGACATTTTCGTCAAGGATCTCGGGATCGTGCTCGATGCCGGCCGCGCCGCCAGGACAGCACTGCCGCTCGCCGCCGCTGCACATCAGATGTTCCTGGCGAGCTCGGGCCTCGGCCATGGCGCGCGCGACGATTCGCAGGTCGTGCGCGCCTATCGCGCGCTCAACGCCAAACCCGCGAATGATCCATGAGCGGGATCTAGCGTTTGGGCGGTGTCGTCGTGCCCCGCACGACGAGCTCCGGCGTCAGCACGATCCGCTGCGTCGGCGCAGTCGGATTCTCGATGCGCCGGATCAGCAGTTCCGCCGATTTGCGGCCCATCTCGTCCTGGAAGTTCTTCAGCGTGGTCAGCGCCGGATACCACTGCGCCGCTTCCTGGACGTCGTCGCAGCCCACGAGCGAAAACTCGACCCCGGCCTCCAGCCCACGATGACGCAGGCCGAGCATCGCGCCGAAGGCGATGAGGTCATTGAAGCAGACGGCCGCGGTTGGCGGATTCTGCGCATCGAGCACCTTCTGAATGCCCTTGAGGCCGTTCTCGCGGGTGCCGATCGACGCATAGACCAACGCAGGATCAAGCGGAATCCCGTGCCGGGCGAGCGTCTCGCAATAGCCCCGATACCGGTTGCGGCCCGTCGAGATCAGGTTGTTTTCGCCGAGGAAGGCGATGCGCCGGTGGCCAAGACCGATCAGATGCTCCAGCGCCAGCACGGTGCCGTGATGATCATCCGACCCCACGAAATCGAGGTCGAGACCCGGAATCTCCCGGGAGAGCTGGACCAGCGGGACACCGGCCTCAATCAGATGGCCGAAGGTTTCAGCCGTGCTGCCGCCTGCGGCACAGATCACCATGCCGTCGGGTCGATACTCCTTCAGGGTGTTCAGGACCCGGTCCTGCCGCTCCAGGTTCTCCGCATAGGTACCGAGCAGGATCGAGCGGCCATGCGCCGTCGCCGTTTCCTCGATCGCGGCCAGGAGTTCGGCGAAATAGGGATTCGTGATGTCGTGGAAGCCGACGCCAAGGATATTGGTGCGGTCGGTCCTCAGCGACGCGGCGCTGCGGTTGTAGCTGTAGCCCATGTCGCGCGCGATCTGCTGAACCCGCAGCCGTGTCGCGTCCGCGACGAGAGGCGAGCCGCGCAGGGCCAGCGACACCGTCGCCGTCGACACCGAGAGATGGTCGGCGATGATCTGCAATGTCACCCGCCCACGGCCCGGCGCAGCCAGTCCCGCCTTCCCGGCTGGCCCGGCCTCGGGGGTGTGGCCGTTGCTGGTCATGACACGCCCTCTTCAGACGGAAGCGAAAGAGTCCCGCGAGTTTCAACCGGCCTGCGAAAGGCCGTCTGATCGAGTCCTTCTCATATAAGTCGGAGAAATTGAAGATGAGCACCGCGAAAGAGTCGATCGGCTTCATCGGCGTCGGCCTGATGGGGCAAGGCATGGCCCGCAATCTCCTCGACAAGGGCTTCCAGCTGACGGTGATGGGCCACCGCAACCGCAAGCCGGTCGAGGAACTGGTGGCGGCTGGTGCAACCGAAGCCAGGACACCGAAGGAACTGGCCTCGCAGGCGACGATCATCTTCCTGTGCGTGACCGGCTCGCCCCAGGTCGAGGCCGTGCTGAACGGCCCGGACGGCATCGTCGCCGGCGCCGGGCCCGGCACGATCGTGGTCGATTGCTCGACCTCAGATCCCGGTTCGACCATCCGCCTTGCCGCCGAACTCGAGGCGAACGGCCTGCATCTCTGCGACGCACCGCTCGGCGGCACGCCGGCACAGGCCGCTCAGGGCCAGCTCTCGACCATGATCGGCGCCAGCGATGCGGTCTTCGCGCGCATCAAGCCGGCCTGCGAGGCCTGGGCGCAGAAGGTCGTCCATCTCGGCCCCGTCGGCGACGGTCACAAGATGAAGCTGCTCAACAACTTCCTGTCGATGGGCTATGGCGCGATCTATTCCGAGGCGCTCGCTCTGGCCCAGAAGATCGGCATCACGCCGCAGACCTTCAACAGCGTGCTCTCCGGCAGCCGGATGGATTGCGGCTTCTATCAGACCTTCATGAAATACGTACTGGAGCGCGACCGTGACGCGCACAAGTTCACGCTGGTCAACGCGCTGAAGGATGTGCGCTATCTCGAAGGCGTCGCCAATGCGGCAGGCGTCCCGAACCCGATCGGCAACGCCGTCAAGAACGCCTATGCCTCCGCCGTTGCCAATGGCCGGGGCGATGATTACGTGCCGATGCTCTCCGACTGGATCGCCCAGCAGAGCGGCCTTTCGCTGGCCCCGAAGGGCTGAGCCCTGCCAGTGCTCAATCGAGCCGGGCCGAGCCCTCGGGCACGGCCCGGACCCGCTCGCGATAGAGCAGATAGAGGCCCGACGAGATCACGATGGCTGCGCCGATGAAGGTCCAGCGGTCGGGTAGCTGCCCGAAGACGAGATAGCCCAACGTGACCATCCAGACGATCTGCGAATAGATGAACGGCGCCAGCACCGTCGCGGGCGCCAGCCGGTGCGCCAGGATCAGCAGCCAATGCCCGAAGCCGCCCATGGCGCCGGTCACCAGCATCAACGCCCAGGGCAACGGTCCATCCGGCCAGGTCCAGAACAGGGGAATAAGCGGCAGCAGCGCGACCGTTCCCGCGACGCCGGAATAGACCATTGTCGTCTCCGGCGGGTCGAAGGCCGCCAGAAGCCGGGTCGAGATCGAATAGAAGGCGTAGCAGACGACGCCGATCATGCAGAGCAGCGCCGCCGGATGCATGCCGCCAAGGCCGGGCCGTGTGATCACGAGCACGCCGATGAACCCGACACCGATCGCGACGAGCCGGCGTGGCCCGGGCCATTCTCCGAGCAGCGGCCCGGAAACCAGCGCCACCAGAAGCGGCGTCGCGAACATGATCGACACGGTCTCGGCGAGCTGCAGATATTTCAGCGCGAAGAAGTTCAGGGCCGTTGAACCGAGCAGCAGCAGCGAACGCACCGCCTGCAGCCAGGGCTTCTTGGTGCGCAGGATACCGGGATGGCTCCAGGGGTTCAGCAGCAGCGAGACCAGGATCATGCTGCCGGCATAGCGCGCGAACACCACCTGAAGCGGGTCCATATGACCGGCCAGCCATTTCGCGCTGGTATCGAGCAGCGAGAAGCACAGCACGGCACCGCACATCAGCCCGATGGCGATCAGGCGGGAGCGGCCCGTTTCCGGTCGATGGGAATAGGCGGGCAAAGGACCGTCCCGTCATGCGTGAGAAGAATGACGGAGAGAGATTTAACCGATTTAGGGAACGACGCCAGCGCCAGAGGGCATGCGTTCCATGCGCTGATCAGGCCTCAGCCTCGGCCTCGTCCCCATCGGCGTCAGGCTCGTCGATTTCGGCCCCGGCCTTGGACAGGCCCTTCGAGGCCTTGCGCAGCAGCTTGCGGAGCTGCTTGCGCTCCTTGGCGTCGAGCTTTTCCAGCAGTTCGTCCTCGACCTGATTCCAGACCGCATCGAGCGCAGCCGCGGTCTTCTGACCGTGCTCGGTCAACGCGACCTGAACCAGCCGGCCATCGCGGCTACCGCCCTCGCGCGTCACCAGCCCCTGCAAGGAGAGCCGGCCAATGGTCTTGGACACGGTCGGCGGTTTGACCCGAAGCAGGGTCGCCAGTTCGCCCATCGTCATAGGGGCTGGCTGGAGGGCCTTCAGCGCCTGCTCCTGCCCGGGAAAGAGCCCGAGGCCGTTGAGCCTCTCGCCCATGCGCGCCCGATGCAGGCGCGCAGCCACAAGGAGAGCTCGACCGACGCTTTTCTCGAGGGACTTGGTCATGAGCCGGTCCTTGGAAACTGCTCGGAAATCTATTCGCCGGCTCTGAGATCGCTTGCGATCATGACAGTGTGATGACGCAAGTGCAGCGCACAATCACAGAGTACGCATCTTTTTCGAGACGCGCGCAAGGAAGGCGTCGCGGCTGCCCGCTGTTGCGCGATTCATGTCGTAGTGAGCCAGGTAAAGCGGGCGTGCACTCGGATGACAAACGGCGCGCAGGGCCCGACACACCACCTTGCGCGGCGGATCGCCCATCAGAAAGGCGCGCCAGCGCGAGCCGCCATAGGTTGTGACGGCCACGAGACGGCGAATATTCCAGAGATTGGGCCTGACCTTGCCATCGTTCAGCTTGAACGAAACACCGGGCAGGAAGACGCGATCGAAATAGCCCTTGAGGATCGCGGGATAGCCGAAATTCCAGACAGGAAAGCACAGGACCAGCGCCTCGGCTGCTCGTAGCCGCTCGACATAGCCGGCAACCGGAAGCGTGTTGCTGGCAACATCGTGATAGCCGACCCGGCCCTCCCGGCTCAGCACCGGATCGAAGCCCTCGGCATTGAGATCGCAATCGTCGACCTCATGGCCGGCCTCTTCGAGCCCCTTCACCACGGCCCGATGCAACGCCGCCCCAAAACTGTCCGGATCGGGATGAGCGTAGAGGACGAGCACGCGCATGATCATCCACCCACGCCGGCATCGGCCAGGCTGCGGAACAGGAAGGTCTTGCCAGACTTGTAATCGTAGGACGGATCCTCCCAGGCGATCATCTTGCCGGGATTGAGCAGGCCTTGCGGATCGGCCTCGCGCTTGAAAGCGAGCTGCAGCTCGTCGGTCTGCTTCATGCCGCCTTCTTCCAAGGTGTAGCGATGCGGGTTGAAGATCGGCGCTCCCATCTCCTCATGAATCGCCATGATCTCCTCGAGCCGCTCCTCGCTGGTGAAGCGCACCAGCGGCAGGCCGAAGCAGGTGACCTTGCCGTCGAAGCGGACGAATTCGAGATGGCAGCGCACCTCGTCGCCAAAGCGCTCATGAATGCGCTGGATCAGCTCGACCTGGTTCGGGAAGGGGTAGAGCACCTGGAGATAGGTGATGGACGGGTCAACCCGCAGCGCCCGCAGCGTCGTGTGGTTCCAGCCCAGCTCATAGCCGGGCGGCAGGCCCTTGGCCTCTTCCGGCGAGAGTTTGTCGGAGCGCATCAGCAGTTCGGCGCCGCGGAAATGCCGGGCATAGGCGAGCAGTGCATCGACTGCGAAATCCGCCGCCATGACGATCACGACATGGCTGTCGCGCGGCAGGAATTTCTTGTGCCGCAGAAAATAGTCATGCGGCGCCGGGGCCGCGACGACCGCGAGGTTCTTCAGAGCCAGCCCGTCCTGCTCACCAAGCGCATTGGCGAACTCGGTCGCCGCGCGCAGCGTGTCGAAGCCGAGGATGACGTCGACCCAGTCATAGGCGGGCCCGAGCGGCATCTCGACCTCGGTGATGATGCCGTTGGTGCCATAGGCATGGGCAACCTTGTGCAGGTCGTCGCCGGTGAATTCGAGGATCCGGGGCGAGGCCTCCATCGTCGCGACCTTGAGCCGGATGATGTTGCCCCAGTCGCGCAGGCCACCCCATTTGATCGAGCCGACGCCGCCCGAACCACCGGCGATGAAGCCGCCGATCGAGGCGGTCTGATAGGTCGAGGGATGCAGGCGCAGCTCCTGCCTGGAATGCGCCCGCGTCTGCTCGTCGATGCGGGCCATGACCGCGCCCGGCTCGGCGACATAGCGTCCAGGCCCGATCGACTTGACCTTGTTGAACCCCGAGAGATCGAGCAGCACCCCGCCAGAGAGCGGCATCGCCTGGCCGTAATTGCCGGTCCCGGTGCCGCGCGGCGTCACCGGAATGCCGAGTGCATGAGCGGCCGCAAGGACGTCCAGCACCTCGGCCTCGCTGGTCGGCGAGACGATGATATCGGCCGTGACGTGGTCGAGCTGACGCTTGAGGGTCGGCGAGTACCAGAAGAAGTCGCGGCTCTTCTGCTTCACCAGCGCCGGATTGTCCTCGGTCCTGATTCCGCCGAGACGGTTCTTCAGGGCGGCGATGTCGTAGCGGGGGCTCATGCGCTCTTGCTCATCAGATGGTCGAGTTCGCGGTAATCCGGCAGCGTCCGGTCGATCGCCTTGCCGGCGACCAGCACCGTGCGATCAGCCTGGGGGCGCGCGAAGAATTCGGTCCAATCGCGGGCGCGGGTCAGGATCAGGTCGGCGGACAGTCCTGGCGCCACAACGCCCTTGTCGGCGACGCCCATGATCGCAGCCGGTGCGCGCGCGATCATCGCCGCGAAATCAGTCGGGCCATGATCGAGCTGGAGGATGCGGGTGCCTTCGCGCAGCACCTCGACGAGGTCGAGATCGCCATAGGCATAGAACGGATCGCGCGTATTGTCGGAAGCGATCATCACCGCCACGCCGGCAGCCTTCAGTTCGTGCAGCGCAGTGACGCCGCGCCAGCGTGGCGTGCGGCCGCCGTCGCGGTCCTGCAGATACATGTTGCACATCGGCAGGGACACAACCGCAATGCCGGCTTGCCCGACCTTGGCGATGATCCGCGCCTCATCCTGCGGAGCCTGCACAGCGAGCGAACAGCAATGGCCGGCGAGGATCTTTCCGGTGAAGCGATGCCGGAGTGCGGCCTCGGCAATGTATTCAAGCGACCGCGCCGCCGGATCATTGGTCTCATCGACATGGAAGTCGAGATCGAAGCCGTTCTCGATCGCCGTGCGGAAGACGATGTCGAGCGCCTCCGCGAGCTCCGGGATCATATAGGTGACGCAGCCGAAGATGCCGTCGCCATGCGCCTTCACGGCCCGCGTCACCGCCTGCATGTGCTCGGCGTCGAGCGCAAACTGGATGCCGAAAAGCGGCGAGGCCTGCAGCGCGACACGCCCGGCCCATTCCGCCCGCATCTCGGCCAGCACCGGCCAGGAGATGCCGATCTGCTTGCCGAGCGAGTCGATATGGGTGCGGACCGCGCTCGTGCCATGGGCGAAGGCGCAGCGCAGGCCGAAATCCATGCGGGCACGCACATCTTCCGACGTCCAATTGGCCTCGCGATCGGCCATGACATTCTCGAGTGCGCCCATGAAGGTGCCGTCCGGATTGCGGCGGCGCGGCCAGATATGGCCCTTGTCGAGATGGACATGCGCATCGACCAGCCGCGGCAGCACGATGCCGCCATCGAGATCGAGCCTGGGACCGCCCTCCGGCGCTTCCGTACCGGCCGGCAGGATCGACGCGATGCGCCCATCCTCGACGCGAAGGTCGACCAGCGCCAGTCCATCACGATCGGCAGCAAGGTCCGCGCCCTCGATCAGGCAGAGCGGGGAGCGGGCATTGGTCAGGCGATAGCTGGTCGAGGCGGGAATGGCGGCAAATCCTGTCGTCACGTCGTCAGCACTCCATCCCGTCAATCGCTGCCTTGCCCTCGCTCGATACAGGCCAGCATGAGTGGCGGCAAGGCGGCGATCACGCTGCCGTCGCCGCAGGCAAGAACAGCGCCTTTGGCGCAAATGGCCAAGGCGACGGCGCATCGATAATGGTGCGTCGATACTTGCCGCCCGCACGATGATCGCGCATGAGGAGCACTCAGCGAAACACAGGCGGTGGGTCATGGCGGATCAGGCGCGCATCATCGACGGCAAGGCGGCAGCTGCGGCACTGCGTGCCGAGATCGGCCAGGAGATCACCGCGATCAAGGCTGAACGGGGCCTGGTCCCCGGCCTGCATGTCGTGCTCGTCGGCGACGACCCGGCGAGCCGTGTCTATGTGAACTCCAAGGAAAAGCTTGCCGGCGAGATCGGCATGAACTCTGCGGTTCACCGCCTGCCGGCCGAGACCAGCGAAGCGGAGTTGCTGGCCAAGGTCGCCGCGCTGAATGCCGACGACAGAGTCGACGGCATTCTGGTGCAATTGCCCTTGCCGAAGCACATCAATCCCGACCGTGTGATCGAGGCGATAGACCCCGCCAAGGACGTCGACTGCTTCCATCCGATCAATGTCGGCCGCCTCGCCAACGGCCAGGCCAGCCTGATCCCCTGCACGCCGCTCGGCTCGATGATCCTGCTGAAGCAGACCCTGCCAACGCTCGCCGGACTGGAAGCCGTGGTGATCGGCCGCTCGGGCATCGTCGGCCGGCCGATGGCGCAGTTGCTGGTCCAGGCCGACTGCACCGTCACCATCGCCCATTCCCGTACCCGCGATCTTCCCGCAATCTGCCGGCGCGCCGACATCCTGGTCGCGGCGGTCGGGCGGCCCCACTTCGTAAGGGGTGACTGGATCAAGCCCGGCGCCACCATAATCGATGTCGGCATCAACCGCCTGCCCGACGGCAAGCTCGCCGGCGATGTCGACTTTGCCGAGGCCGTGAAGGTTGCAGGCGCGATCACGCCTGTACCGGGCGGCGTCGGCCCGATGACCATCGCCTGCCTGCTGCGCAACACCCTGACCGCCTTTCATGCAAGGCGGGGCCGATAAAGCCGAGGTCACGCGGACGCCGGTTCTGCCTTCGCATCACCCGAAACGTGAAACGCCCGGCGAAGCGCCGGGCGTTTGTCATAGGGGCTGAGATTCCCGGGCCTCCGCCTACGCTTCGGCCGGGAATCGAGATGCCGCTCACATATGGATCGCGCGCTTGTCGACGGCGAGCGCAGCTTCCTTGACCGCCTCGGCCAGCGTCGGATGAGCATGGCAGGTGCGGGCGAGATCCTCCGACGAGCCGCCGAACTCCATCAGCACCGTGACTTCGGCGATCAGGTCCCCGGCATGCGGGCCGATGATATGGCAGCCGAGCACGCGGTCGGTCGCCGCATCGGCGAGGAACTTCACGAAGCCCTCTGTGTGGCGCATGGCGCGGGCGCGGCCATTGGCGGTGAAGGGGAACTTGCCGATCTTGTAGGCGATGCCCGCAGCCTTCAGCTCCTCCTCGGTCTTGCCGATCGCGGCGACTTCGGGAGCCGTGTAGATGATGCTCGGGATGGCGTCATAGTTCACATGCCCAACCTTGCCGGCGATCAGCTCGGCCACCGCCATGCCCTCGTCCTCGGCCTTGTGAGCGAGCATCGGACCGCGCACCACGTCGCCAATGGCATAGATGCCCGCGACGTTGGTCTTGAAATGGTCGTCGATCACGACGCGACCACGCTCGGTCGCGACACCAGCGGCGTCCAGGCCGAGGCCATCGGTGTTCGGACGACGGCCGATCGCGACCAGCACGATATCGGCAGACAGCGTCTTGGCCTCACCGCCGGCGGCGGGCTCGACCGTGACGGTCGCGCCCTTCTTGCCCGTCTCGACCTTGGTGACCTTGGAACCCAGGTGGAATTCGAAGCCCTGCTTCTGCAGGATGCGCTGGAATTGCTTGGCGATCTCGTCATCCATGCCGGGCAGGATGCGGTCGAGATATTCGACCACGGTGACCTTGGCGCCGAGACGGCTCCAGACCGAACCGATTTCGAGACCGATTACGCCGGCGCCCACCACCAGCAGCTCCTTCGGCACGGACGCAAGCTCGAGTGCGCCGGTCGAGGTCACCACGGTCTTCTCGTCGATCTCGACGCCTGGCAGGCCGGCCGCTTCCGAACCCGTCGCAATGACGATGTTCTTGGTCTCGAGGACCTGGCTCTTGCCGTCCGCACCCGTGACCTCGACTTTCCCCGCGCCGGGGATGCTCGCGGTGCCCTGGAAGGCCTCGATCTTGTTCTTCTTCAGCAGGAAGGCGACGCCATTGACGTTCGCGTCGATCGTCTCCTGCTTGTGGACCAACATCTGCTTGAGATCGAGCTTGGGCGTGCCGACGCTGATGCCGAGACTCGGGAAGGTGTGGCCGGCCTCTTCGAACATTTCCGACGCGTGCAGCAAGGCCTTGGACGGGATGCAGCCGACATTCAGGCAGGTGCCGCCATGAGTCTTGCGCTTCTCCACCACGGCGACCTTGAGGCCGAGCTGAGCGGCGCGGATGGCACAGACATAGCCCCCGGGGCCAGTACCGATGACGACGAGATCGTAGGACATGACTTCCTTCCGTTGAGCAGGCAATGCGCGCCGACACTCGCGGCGCGGCGTCTTACCGGCCGCAATACATCGCTTTGACGCAGTCCGCCATGCCCGCAATAGATGTCGACATTGCGAGCGCGATTGCTATCATTTCCGTTGATTGAGCGTATAATTCGCAACAATACCAAGAAACACATTTCGCGTTCCCGCCTTGCGACGGCTCAAGGGAAGATAGCGCCATGTGGAATCAGGTCTACGACCCATTCGGAAACAGCGCCCTGTCGACGCTCGCCGCAGCGCTTCCGGTCCTTGTATTATTAGGATTGATCGCATCAAATACCGTCAAAGCACATATTGCAGCGATCATTGCTCTTATTGTCGCCAATCTTGTGGCGATATTTATATTCACGATGCCCGCCGGAATGTCGGCCCGCGCTACGGCGCTCGGAGCGGTGACTGGATTCTTCCCAATAGGCTGGATTGTCCTAAATGTGATCTTTCTCTACCGGCTTACGGTCGAGAAAGGCGCCTTCGAAACCTTGCAGACCACGATCGGCGGAGTGACCAGCGACCGACGGATTCAGCTCCTGCTGATTGCCTTCGCCTTCGGAGCCTTCTTCGAGGGCGCTTCGGGCTTCGGCACCCCGGTCGCGGTGACCGGCGCGATTCTGATCGGGCTCGGCTTTTCCCCCTTGGCAGCATCTGGGCTCTCGCTCATCGCCAATACGGCGCCGGTCGCCTTTGGTGCTCTTGGAACACCGATCCAGGGGCTCAGCCAGGTCACCGGAATTGATCCGTTCCTGCTTGGAGCCATGGTCGGCCGACAATTGCCGTTCTTCTCGTTGCTCGTGCCGTTCTGGCTGATCTGGGTCTTCGCCGGCCGGCGTGGCATGCTGCAGATCTGGCCGGCCATATTGGTCACCGGCGTCTCTTTTGCGGTGCCGCAGTTCCTCATCTCGAACTTCATCAATCCCTGGATCGTCGATATCGGCGCCTCGCTGATCTCGATGGCTTGCCTGATCGGCTTCCTGCAGATCTGGAAGCCCCGCGAGATCTGGGCCTCACCGGCCCTGCGCGGCCATGACGTCTCCGCCGAGGGGCGAATCATACCGGCTGTATCCACGGAGCGATCCGCACCTGCGCAGGTCTGGATGGCCCTGGCGCCCTGGATCATCGTTTGCGCGATCCTGCTGATCTGGGGCACGGACTGGTTCAAGACCAGTGTGAATTCCTGGGCCGTGTGGAGCTATCCGGTGCCGGATCTCCATAACCAGATCGCCAAGGTGGCGCCGGTTGCGCCACGTCCGACACCGGAGGCCGCCGTGTTCTCGTTCACCTGGCTCTCCTATACCGGCTCGGGCATGTTGATCGCAGCGATCATTTCCGGCTTCGTCATGGGATTCACGCCTGGTCGCATGATCATGACCTATGTCCGGACGATCAGGCTCTGCGCCTATTCTCTGATCACCATTTCGGCCATGCTGGCGATTGGTACCCTGACCAGGCTCTCAGGCATCGATGCCACCCTCGGGCTCGCCTTTGCCGGAACCGGGGTGCTCTATCCCTTCTTCGGCACCCTGCTCGGCTGGCTCGGCGTGGCGCTGACGGGCTCGGACACCGCCTCGAACGTGCTGTTCGGCAATCTGCAGAAGGTCACCTCAGAACAGCTCGGCCTTTCGCCGATCCTGATGGGGGCGGCGAACTCGTCCGGCGGTGTCATGGGCAAGATGATCGATGCCCAGTCGATCGTCGTCGCCTCCACGGCGACAAACTGGTTCGGGCACGAGGGCACGATCCTGCGCTTCGTCTTCTGGCATTCGATCGCGCTAGCCTGCCTCGTCGGCGGCCTCGTGATGCTGCAGGCCTATGTCCACCCCTTCTCGGCGATGGTCGTGCACTGAAGCAATGGCGCGATCGGGCTTAGGCTTCAGCCCGGCGCCAGCGGCGCGTTGAAGGCCCAGACATGGCCGAAGGGATCGGTCAGGCGGCCGTAACGCGCGCCCCAGAACACATCGCCCGCCGGCATGAAGGTGATTGCGCCCGCAGCTTCCGCCCGGGCCATTGCCGCGTCGACATCGCTCGGGCTCGGCAGATTGACGTTGAGCGCGATGCTGGCGCCGCCATGTGCATGCGGCGAAGCGACAGGCCCCCCGAATTCCGGGAACTCGTCATGCAGCAGGATTTCGCTGCCGAACAGCGCAAGATTGGCGTGCAACACCCGCACGCCATCCTGCGCCATCTGCTTGAAGGTGCACTCGGCGCCGAAAGCCTTCTCGTAGAAGGCGATCGCCTGGAGGCCGCCCTTGACGCAAAGATGCGCCTGGAGCGAGGGAGGATTGGGGCCAAAAGCCATCGCGAACTCCTTCCCTATCCCTGATCCCAGCGCGAGACCGCAAGACAAGCCGAGTGGTCGCGCAGCCGGATCAGGCCCTTGAAATGGGAACCAAGCTCGCACCCGGCGATGGCCGCCTGAGCGACGTGCCGGGCACGGGCACGGTTCCCGCAGTCCTATGCGAACTCAGAGGTCCAGGACGAGACGTGCCGGGTCCTCAAGAGCTTCCTTGATGCGAACGAGGAAGGTCACAGCCTCCTTGCCGTCGATGATGCGGTGATCGTAGCTGACCGCCAGATACATCATCGGGCGCACGACGATCTGGCCGCCGACCACCATTGGGCGCTCCTGGATCTTGTGCATGCCGAGGATAGCCGACTGCGGCGCGTTCAGGATCGGCGTCGACATCAGCGAGCCATAGACGCCGCCATTCGAGATCGTGAAGGTGCCGCCCTGCATGTCCTCGATCTTGAGCGCGCCATCGCGCGCCTTCTTGCCGAGCACACCGATTTCCTTCTCGACACCGGCAATCGAGAGCTGGTCGGCATCGCGAACCACCGGCACGACGAGGCCCTTGTCGGTGCCGACCGCGACCGCGATATGGTAGTAGTTCTTGTAGACGATATCGGTGCCGTCGATCTCGGCATTGACCGAGGGGATTTCCTTCAGGGCCTGCACGCAGGCCTTCACGAAGAAGCCCATGAAGCCGAGCTTCACGCCGTGCTTCTTCTCGAACACGTCCTTGTACTGGTTGCGCAGCGCCATCACAGCCGACATGTCCACCTCGTTGAAGGTGGTGAGCATGGCGGCAGTGTTCTGCGCCTCCTTGAGGCGGCGCGCGATGGTCTGGCGCAGCTTCGTCATCTTGACGCGCTCTTCGCGCGAAGCGTCATCGGGAGCCGACGGGGCGCGGACCTGGACCGGAGCTGCGGGCGCGGCCGCAGCCACTGAACCCGTCGCGATGGCGGCCAGCATGTCGCCCTTGGTGACGCGACCGTCCTTGCCAGACGCCGCGACATTCGCCGGATTGACGCCGCTCTCGGCGGCGAGGCGCGCGACGGCCGGGCCGGAATCGGCAGCCTTGGTCGCCGGCGCAGCAGCAGCGGCCGGAGCAGCGGCAGGCTTCGCAGCCTCGGCAGCCGCGACAGGCTTTGCCGGAGCTGCAGCCACGCCGTCACCGGCCGAGATCGAGCCGAGCAGGGCGTTGACGCCGACCGTTTCGCCTTCCTTGGCGACGATCTCGCCGAGGACGCCGGCAGCCGGGGCGTTCACCTCGAGCGTGACCTTGTCGGTCTCGAGCTCGACCAGGGGCTCGTCGGCCTTCACAGCCTCGCCCGGCTTCTTGAACCATTTGCCGATCGTCGCCTCCGAGACGGATTCGCCGAGTGTGGGTACGCGGATTTCGGTCGCCATATCAGGCCTCTTGTTCGTGTCTTTGTCTGGCGTCTTCGGACAGGGTCAGGCCGCGAAGGCCTCGTCCATGAACGCTGCGAGCTGGGCGGTATGCTTCGACATCAGGCCGGTCGCTGTCGCGGCCGAGGCCGGGCGTCCGACATAACGCGGGCGCTTCGGCTTCGAGCCGGCATGGCCCAGCACCCATTCGAG
The DNA here is from genome assembly GCF_056396065.1 of Allobosea sp. 05T433. Taxonomy (NCBI): domain Bacteria; kingdom Pseudomonadati; phylum Pseudomonadota; class Alphaproteobacteria; order Hyphomicrobiales; family Alloboseaceae; genus Allobosea; species Allobosea sp. 05T433. Next base: position 105,750 of record NZ_JBFTKS010000020.1, read on the forward strand.
ATAGGGCTCGACGAAGGTCCAGGAGCCCATGTTCTTCGGCTCCTCCTGGCACCAGACCACATCGGCGGCCTTGAAGCGCGCCAACTCCTGCGCCAGCGTCTTCAGCGGGAACGGATAGAGCTGCTCGACGCGCATCAGGTAGACGTCGTCGATGCCGCGCTTCTCGCGCTCGTCGAGCAGGTCGAAATAGACCTTGCCGGAGCACAGCACGACCCGGCGGATCTTGCCATCCTTGACCAGCTTCGTCTCGGACCGGCCGCGCTCGGCATCATCATGCAGCACGCGGTGGAAGGTCGAGCCCTCGGCCAGCTCCGACAGGTCGGAGATGCAGCGCTTGTGGCGCAGCAGCGATTTCGGCGTCATCAGGATCAGCGGCTTGCGGAAGTCGCGCTTCAGCTGCCGGCGCAGGATGTGGAAATAGCTCGCAGGGGTCGAGCAGTTCGCGACCTGCATGTTGTCCTCGGCGCACATCTGCAGGAAGCGCTCGAGGCGGGCCGAGGAATGCTCCGGCCCCTGGCCCTCATAGCCATGCGGCAGCAGGCAGACGAGGCCCGACATGCGCAGCCACTTGCGCTCACCCGACGAGATGAACTGGTCGAACACGACTTGCGCGCCATTGGCGAAATCGCCGAACTGCGCTTCCCAGGCAGTCAGGGCGTTGGGCTCCGACAGCGAGTAGCCGTATTCGAAGCCGAGCACCGCCTCTTCCGAGAGCATCGAGTTGATGACCTCGTAGCGTGACTGGCCTTCGCGGATGTTGTTCAGCGACGTATGGCGGGCCTCAGTCTCCTGGTCGATCAGCACCGAGTGGCGCTGCGAGAAGGTGCCGCGTTCGCAATCCTGGCCGGAGAGACGCACGGGGTGGCCGTCGAGCAGCAGCGAGCCGAAGGCGAGCGCCTCGGCCGTCGCCCAATCGATGCCCTGCCCGGCCTCGACCGCCTTGCGGCGATTGTCGAGGAAGCGCTGGATCGTGCGATGGACGTTGAAGCCGGGCGGCGTCGAGGTGATCTTCTCGGTGATCTCCTTCAGCACCGCGGCCGGAACGCCGGTCGCGCCGCGGCGCGGGTCGTCCTCGTCGGCGCGGATCGCCTTCATGCCGGCCCAGCGCCCGTCCAGCCAGTCGGCCTTGTTGGGCTTGAAGGTCTGGCCGGCGTCGAACTCGATCTCGAGCTTGCCTTTCCAGGCCGCCCTCATCTCGTCGAACTCGCCCGGCTGCACCACGCCTTCGGCTTCCAGCTTGGTGGCGTAGAGCTCCAGCGTGGTCTTGTGGCCGCGGATCTTGCGATACATCAGCGGCTGGGTGAAGCCCGGCTCGTCGCCTTCGTTATGGCCGAAGCGGCGATAGCAGAACATGTCGATGACGACCGGCTTGTGGAATTTCTGCCGGAACTCGATCGCGATCTTGGCGGCGAACACGACCGCTTCGGGGTCGTCGCCGTTCACATGGAAGACCGGCGCCTCGACCATCTTCGCCACGTCGGACGGATAGGGCGAGGACCGCGAATAGCGCGGATAGGTGGTGAAGCCGATCTGGTTGTTGATGATGAAATGCACCGAGCCGCCGGTGCGATGGCCCTTCAGTCCGGACAGCCCGAGGCACTCGGCCACGACACCCTGGCCGGCGAAGGCGGCATCGCCATGCAGCAGCAGCGGCAGCACCTTGGAGCGCTCGACGATATCGCCGAACTGGTCCTGCTTGGCGCGGACCTTGCCGAGCACCACGGGATCGACGATCTCGAGATGCGACGGGTTGGCGGTCAGCGAGAGATGGACGTTGTTGCCGTCGAACTCACGGTCGGACGAGGCACCGAGATGGTACTTCACGTCGCCCGAGCCCTCGACATCGTCGGGAGCGAAGGAGCCGCCCTTGAACTCGTGGAACAGCGCGCGGTGCGGCTTACCGAGCACCTGGGTCAGCACGTTGAGGCGGCCGCGATGGGCCATGCCGAAGACGATGTCGCGCACGCCGAGCGCGCCGCCGCGCTTGATGATCTGCTCCAGCGCCGGGATCAGCGCCTCGGCGCCATCAAGGCCGAAGCGCTTGGTGCCGGTATATTTCAGGTCGATGAACTTCTCGAAGCCCTCGGCCTCGACCAGCTTGTTGAGGATCGCCTTCTTGCCTTCGCGGGTGAAGGCGATCTCCTTGTCCGGCCCCTCGATCCGCTCCTGCAGCCATGCCTTCTGCTCCGGATCGGAGATGTGCATGAACTCGATGCCGATCGTGTTGCAATAGGTCCGCTGCAGGATCGCGACCATCTCGCGAAGCGTGGCGAACTCCATGCCGAGCACGTTGTCGATGAAGATCTTGCGGTCGAGATCGGCGTCGGTGAAGCCGAAAGTGGCCGGCGACAGCTCCTCGGGATCCCTCGCCTGCTCAATGTCGAGCGGATCAAGCTTGGCGTGGAGATGGCCGCGCATCCGGTAGGCGCGGATGAGCATGATGGCGCGCACAGAATCCCGCGTCGCCTGCTGCACGTCCGACGCGCTGAGCGTCGCGCCGGCAGCCTTGGCCTTGGCGCTGAGCTTGTCGCCGATGACCTTCTCGACCACGCCCCAATGGCCATCGAGCGCCGAGATGAGCTCGCCGTTGGCATGGATCGGCCAGTTCGGCTTCGTCCAGGACGCACCCTTGGCGTTCTGGATAATGGCCGGGCCATCATCCTTCAGCCCGGCGAAGAACCCGCGCCACTGCTCGTCGACCGAATTCGGATCGGCCTGATAGCGCGCATAGAGGTCCTCGATATAGGCCGCGTTGCCGCCATAGAGGAAACCCGTCTGCGCGAGAGCCTCGTTGATGTCCTGGCGAGCCATTGTCGTCCTGCCTTCTACCGTCGTCCTGCCCCGTTCCCGGAGCGTCTCATGCCGTCATTGCGTCTTAAGTAAGATGGCCGGGCTGGCCCGGCCATCTCGTCGCGTGGGCGTTCAGCCCTTCAACACGTCGACCAAGGTCTTTCCGAGGCGAGCCGGCGAAGGCGAGACCCGGATACCGGCCGCTTCCATCGCGGCGATCTTGTCTTCCGCGCCGCCCTTGCCGCCGGAGATGATCGCGCCGGCATGGCCCATGCGGCGGCCGGGAGGAGCCGTGCGGCCGGCGATGAAGCCGACCATCGGCTTCTTGCGGCCGCGCTTGGCCTCGTCCTTGATGAACTGCGCGGCGTCCTCTTCCGCCGAGCCGCCGATCTCGCCGATCATGACGATCGACTCGGTCTTGGGGTCGGCCAGGAACATCTCGAGCATGTCGATGAACTCGGTGCCCTTGACCGGGTCGCCGCCGATGCCGACGGCCGTGGTCTGGCCGAGACCCTCGCGGGTGGTCTGGAATACGGCCTCATAGGTCAGCGTGCCGGAGCGCGAGACGATGCCGACCGAGCCGGGCTTGAAGATATTGGCCGGCATGATGCCGATCTTGCTCTGGCCGGCGGTGACGACGCCCGGGCAATTCGGCCCGATCAGGCGCGACTTCGAGCCGGAGAGCGAACGCTTGACCCGCACCATGTCGAGCACCGGGATGCCTTCGGTGATGCAAATGATCAGCGGAATCTCGGCGTCGATCGCCTCGCAGATCGCGTCGGCCGCGCCCGGAGGCGGCACATAGACGACGGAGGCATCGGCCCCGGTCGCGGCGCGCGCCTCGGCGACGGTGTCGAAGACCGGCAGGCCGAGATGCAGCGCACCGCCCTTACCGGGCGAGGTGCCGCCGACCATCTGCGTGCCATAGGCGATCGCCTGCTCGGAGTGGAAGGTGCCGTTCTTGCCGGTGAAGCCCTGGCAGATGACCTTGGTGTTCTTGTCGATCAGGATGGACATTGTTTTTCCTCAAGCCTTCTTGACCGCAGCGACGATCTTCTGTGCCGCATCGTCGAGGTCGTCCGCCGGGATGACATTGAGGCCGGAGGTCCGGATGATCTCCTTGCCTTCCTCGACATTCGTGCCCTCGAGGCGCACCACCAGCGGGACCTGGAGGCCGACCGCCTTCACGGCGGCGATGACGCCGCGCGCGATGACGTCGCACTTCATGATGCCGCCGAAGATGTTGACCAGGATGCCCTTCACCTGCGGGTCGGCGGTGATGATCTTGAAGGCTGCAGTGACCTTCTCTTCCGAGGCGCCGCCGCCGACATCGAGGAAGTTCGCCGGCTCCTCGCCGTAGAGCTTGATGATGTCGAGCGTCGCCATGGCGAGGCCCGCGCCGTTGACCATGCAGCCGATCGTGCCGTCGAGCGCGATATAGGCGAGGTCATACTTGGACGCCTCGATCTCCTTGGCATCCTCTTCCGTCTCGTCGCGCAGCGTCATCACCTCGGGGTGACGATAGAGCGAGTTGGAATCGAACGAGACCTTGGCGTCGAGGCACTTGAGCTGGCCCTGCGTCGTCACGATCAGCGGGTTGATCTCGAGCATCGCCATGTCCTTGCCGACGAAGGCGGCATAGATCTGGGCGATGACCTTCTCGGCCTGCTTGGCGAGGTCGCCGGTGAGACCCAGCGCCTTGGCAACGGTGCGGCCGTGATGCGGCATGATGCCGGTCGCGGGATCGACCGAGAAGGTCAGGATCTTCTCGGGCGTGTCATGGGCGACAGCCTCGATGTCCATGCCGCCTTCGGTCGAAACCACGAAGGCAACGCGCGAGGTCTCGCGGTCGACCAGGGCCGAAAGGTAGAATTCCTTCTCGATGTCCGAGCCGTCCTCGATATAGAGGCGGTTGACCTGCTTGCCGGCCGGGCCGGTCTGGGCCGTCACGAGCGTGTTGCCGAGCATTTCCTTGGCATGGGACTCGACCTCTTCGATCGACTTGGCGAGACGCACGCCCCCCTTCGCATCGGCCGGCAGTTCCTTGAACTTGCCCTTGCCGCGACCACCCGCATGGATCTGGCTCTTCACGACATAGAGCGGGCCCGGGAGCTTCTTGGCGGCCTCGACGGCTTCCGCCACCGTAAGGGCCGGGAAGCCGGCGGAGACGGGCGCGCCGTACTCCTTGAGGACCGCCTTGCCTTGATATTCGTGGATGTTCATGTGCTCGAATTCCTTGCGTGCGCTGGCGAGGGCGAATGGAAGGGCGCGCAGCAGTGAGACTGCCGCACGCCCTTCGCTCTATCTCACGCCAATGACGAATCGATGGACTTGCAGGCGTCGATCAGGCCCTGCACCGAAGCCACCGACTTCGAGAGCATTTCCTGCTCCGCCTTGTTGAGACGGATCTTCACGACCTTCTCGACGCCCTTGGCGCCGATGACCACGGGAACGCCGACGAACATGTCGCGCACGCCGTACTGGCCCTTCAACGCGGCAGCCGCCGGCAGGACGCGCTTCTGGTCCTTGAGGTAGCTCTCGGCCATCGCGATGGCCGAGGCCGCCGGAGCGTAGAAGGCCGAGCCGGTCTTGAGCAGGTTGACGATCTCGCCGCCGCCCTTGCGGGTGCGCTCGACGATGGCGTCCAGACGCTCCTGCGTCGTCCACTTCATCTTGACGAGATCGGGCAGCGGGATGCCGGCGACGCCGGAATAGCGCACCAGCGGCACCATGTCGTCGCCATGGCCGCCGAGCACGAAGGCCGAGACGTCCTTGACCGAGACCTGGAACTCTTCAGCCAGGAAATGGCGGAAACGGGCCGAGTCGAGCACGCCGGCCATGCCGCAGATCATGTTGGGCTTCAGGCCCGAGAACTTCTGCAGGGCCCAGACCATCGCGTCGAGCGGGTTGGTGATGCAGATCACGAAGGCCTTCGGCGCATATTGCTTGATGCCCTCGCCGACCGACTTCATCACCTTGAGGTTGATGCCGATCAGGTCGTCGCGGCTCATGCCGGGCTTGCGCGGCACGCCGGCGGTGACGATGACGACATCGGCGCCCTTGATGTCCTCATAGGACTGGGTGCCCTTGTAGCCGGCGTCGAAGCCGTCGACCGGGGATGACTCGGCAATGTCGAGGCCTTTGCCCTGCGGGATGCCTTCGGCGATGTCGAACAGCACGACGTCGCCGAGTTCCTTGAGCCCGGCGAGATGGGCGAGCGTGCCGCCGATCTGGCCGGCGCCGATGAGGGCGATCTTCTTGCGGGCCATAGCCTAGTCCTTGTGCTTGCGCTGCGAGATGCCGGAGACCCGGCGAAACCGTGGGTTTCTTTGGCCCAAACAGGCCTTTTGCTGCAAGTCGTCTTATGGCGATCACGGTCGGGCTGGAGCGCACGCGCCCTGGAAAACAGCCTTCACCTTTCTCGCCGTCAAATCAATGTCTTGCGCAATGCACGCCTCGCGCGAGGCAAGAATAAGGCGGGCAAATTTCCGATTACAAATTACAAAAAATGTAATTTGTAGCCAGAATTTTCAGACGATGCCCGTCGCCAGCACGCGCAGGATGACCCTGATCAGCGTCGCCAACCGAAGGTCTACCGAAGCCTGCGGCACATCCGCGTCGAGCGCCAGCGCAGCAGGGTGAATGAAGCGATGCGTGGCATCGATGACGAAGGCGATCGCCCTGTCGCGATCGCGCGGTTCGAAGGCGCCCGAGCCGATGCCCTCGTCGATGACCCGCTCGAACAGCGCCCTCACCCGGGTGCGGTTGCGACGGCTGATCGCATGACGCCCGGCGACAGCCTGCGACAACGCGGCGAACAGATGCCGGTCCTCCAGCAGCAGGTCGCGATTGGCCTTGGCCAGAGCCAGGATCAGCCGCTCCAGCTTGTCATGGGCGGGGTCTGGTCCGTCGGCGATGTCGGCGAGGCTGCGCTCCGTCGCCTTGAGCCAGACATCGACCACGGCGTCGACGAGCGCAGCCCGCGACGGGAAATAGCGATAGACATTGGCATGCGTCATGCCGGCTTCTTCGGCGACCGCCACGACGGTGAAGCGCTTCAGCCCGTGCAGGCGCAGATGCTCGCTGGCGACGGTGAGGATGCGGGTTTCGCTCGGCTCGCGCGTCGGCATGCGGCGACGCTTCTCAAGTCTCGACCAGGCCGGTCGTGTCGCCGCTGGCGGCGGAATCGACACGGCCATGCGGCAAGGCCAGGTAATCGCCGGAGCGCATCTCGATCAGCCGCKAGACCGTACGGTCGAACTCGAACGCCTCGCGACCGCTCGTGGCGATGTAGAGTTCGTGCGGCTCGGCCTGCGCCGAAGCGATCAGCTTCACATGGAGCTCATAGAGCGTGTCGATCAGGATGATGAAGCGCTTCGCCTCGTTGCGCTGCGTCTCGTCCATCACCGGAATGTCTTCGATCATCAGCGTATGGAAGCGCTCCGCCAGCTCGAGATAATCCGAGGCGCCATAGGCCTCGGCGCAGAGATCCCTGAAACCGGCGCGCGCGACGCCCCCGGCCGCTTCCGGCACGCGCAGCTCATGCCCCTTGACCGACAGGACGAGCGGCCGCCCATGGGCGACCCCGCTCAGAGTCAGAAAAGCCTTGTCGAGCGCGGCCCTGGCCGTTGCATCGGCAGGCACATGATAGGTCGGTGCGCCGCCAAGCTTCTCCAGCCGGAAGTCGGTGCGGGCATCGAGACGCAGCACATCGACCTTCTCGGTCAGCAATGCGATGAAGGGCAGGAACAGCGCTCGGTTGAGCCCGCCCTCATAGAGACGCGACGGCTCGACATTCGAGGTTGCGACCACCACCACGCCGGCCGCGAAGAGCGCCGTGAACAAGCGCCCCAGAATCATTGCATCGGCGATATCGGTGACGGTGAATTCGTCGAAGCAGAGCAGCGTTGCCTCTTCGGCGAGTTCGGCTGCGACGGGACCGATCGGGTCGGGCTCCTTGACCTCGCCCGCCTTCAGGCGCTGGCGGTAGGCGTGGATGCGCGCATGGACATCGGCCAGGAAGGAATGGAAATGCACGCGCCTGCGGGCCATAACCGGCGCCGAGTCGTAGAACATGTCCATCAGCATGGTCTTGCCGCGGCCAACCGAACCCCAGATGTAGAGGCCCTTGATGCCATTGGCCGACGCCTGCCGCTTGCCGAACAGCCAGCCGAGCGCACTGCTCTTTCTGGCCAGTTGGCGTGAGGCGAGTGTCTCCGACAGCGCCTCGAGCCGCTTCACCACGGCGAATTGCGCCGCATCGCGCTCGATGACGCCGGCCTCGACCATGGCGACATAGCGTTCGGAGATGGTGGCGGGCATGGCCTGCGGGCGGGACAGCATCGGCTGCCCGGGTTAAGCCAGGCTCGATGCAACCGCAAGCCTGCTGGCTGATGCACGCTTAGGCATGGGCCGCAGATCGGGGCAGATTGGGCGAAATATCCGCGCTCCCGCCCAAATTTGCCACAGCTTCGCCTCTTGCATTCCCAGATTGGCGGCGCATCTTCCGACCCGAGCTCTAGGGACGAACGCCTCCTGGACGGTAGCGCGACTTGGCGCTGTGACAGGAGAAGACAATTGGCTCGTTCGACAAAGGCCGGCGCAATGTCCGGCCAGGGTGAAATTCGCCGGCTCTGGCCTGCGGAACGCACCCTCTTCATCGATCATCTGCTGCGCTTGGACGTGCTTACGCGTCGCGAGCGCTTTGGCACGGCCGTCAACGACGATTTTCTCGTCAATTACGCTGAGACCACCTTCGGCGTCGGCGGGCTGGTCTATGCCTATATCGAGGACGGAAAGGTCCGCGGCGCGGCCGAACTGCGCGGCCTGGAAGACATCGTCACCCAGACGGGCGAAGCCGCGTTCAGCGTCGAGAAGGCCTGGCGCCGGCAAGGCATCGGCGAAGCGCTGTTCACGCGGCTGATCACGGCCTCGCGCAATCGCGGCATTCGCACGCTCTACATGACCTGCCTGCCCGAGAACGCTGCCATGCGCCGGCTGGCGCGCAAGTTCGAGGCCGAGCTGATTGGCGGCTACAACGATGTCGAGGGGACGATCGCCACCGGCGGGCCGACGCCTTTCACCGTCCTCGACGAAGCCTTCGACAATGCCAAGGGCTTTGCCACTCTGGCGCTGTCGCTGCAGCGCCGGTTCTGGCGCCCGGCCTTTTTCGCGAGATCGTCGTCGCGCCCATGAGGCGCGACGAGCAGGCCCGCCTCAGCGGTTGAGCGAGAGGGCGGCGCCGGATTTGGTGACAGCGCCGTTCATGCTGCCACTGTCCCCGGCACGCAAACGCGCGACTACCGTGCCGCCCGGCTGGTAGAGATAGACCTCGCCGTCGCGATAGTCCCAGGCATTGACCTTCTGCAGGTCACGATTGGCACAGCCTGCCGCATTGGCGCGGTAGAGATCGAGAGCCGGCGTGCTCGACAGCTGGATCCGGCAGGAACTGCCCGTCGCCTCGCGCGCGGTCCAGCTCCCGATGACGCTGTCACGCGAAGATCCCGCGCTGCGGGCGGGGGCGGCGCCCTGGCCCAGCGTCGCGACCTGGCCGCTGCCGCCTCTGAGTTGCGGAATCTCGGTTGCCCCGGCGACAGGCGGCGCGCTCTGCGGTTGCGGCCGTCCTGCATTGGGATCGAAGAACGGATCCTGCGGCGCCGGCAGGGCTCCCGGCGACGAAGGCGCGGAGGCGGCCGGATATCCGCCCGGCGGCGGCAAGGGCTGCGACGTCACGGGAGCAGAGCTGATCGGCGGAGCCGATTGCAGCTGAGGCTGGCCGTAGCCCGGCCCACCGGAGAAGCCGGGTCCCGGCCCGTTGAAACGCTGCGACCCCGCGCAGGCCGTGAGCGCAAGGAAGGGCAGCAGGCAGGCGGCCTTGAAGAAGCGATGTCGTGTCGCGGTCACGGTCGTCATGCGGTGCCTATTCCCGTCTCGTTGGCTCAGCTGATTCGCAAGCCTAGGCCTGCGCAATGAACGTGGCATGAGCACCTCAATCCCCCAAATACCGGAACTGATCAACTCCGCCACGGGGCATTTGGTTCTTGGGTGCCCGGCGCGGCATAGTCCGGCAGCTTTGGAGAACCAGCATGAAGCCGCTCAACCCGCCCTCGATCCGCCCGCCCTTCGCCCGTTACAGCCATGGAGCCGAACTGCCCGGCGGGCAGCGCCTCGTCTTCTGCTCCGGGCAGCTCGGCATCACGGCCGATGGCGGCATTCCCGAAGATGCACGGGCTCAGGCCGATCTCTGCTTCGCCAACATCGCCAAGATCCTCGGCGAAGCCGGCATGACGCTCGCCGATATCGTGCGGATCAATGCCTATGTCACCGACCGGGCGTATATGAAGCCTTATATGGAATCGCGTGACGCCCATGTCGGCACGCCGCCTCCGGCCTCGACCCTGATGATCGTCTCCGGCTTCACTCTGCCCGAGTTCAAGGTCGAGATCGAGGTCGTGGCCGCAGCAGCCTGATCCGAGCGATCAGACCTCGGCACGCCACGGATAACTCCAGGTCTCCGTCAGCGTCTTGTCGCCGCTCTTCAGGAAGGCACGCATCTCTGCGAGTTGCCCGGGCTCGACGACGATGTCGATGAAGGCGCGGAAACCTTCGGTCTTCGGGTTAGGCACGATAAAGGCACGGTTGATCCGGCCATAGGCGATCGACGGCACGATCTCGACCTTCTCCGGCTGCTTCAGGTGATAGTCGAGATCGCCGCCGGCGAAATCGACGATGAAGCGGCGCGCGCCATCGGTGACGGGCTCGCCCGAGCCGAGCGCCTTCGGCTTCGCCTGGTAGGTGTTGATCACACGGCCGCCGGGGTGGAGGTCGCTGGAGTCGAGCAGCGCGGTCAGCTTGTAGCCGAAGCGGAACTCGCGGCCGGCCTCGAGCGCGGCCTTGGGTGCCCAGAGCGCGACGATATTGTCATTGGTCTCGTCGCCGGTCGGCAGCTCGATCAGCTCGACCACGCCCTCACCCCAGTCGCCCTGGGGTTCGATCCAGTAGGACGGCCTGAGCTCGTAGCTGAGATCGAGATCCTGATAGTGCTCGAAGACGCGGTCGCGCTGCATCAGCCCGAAGCCGCGCACATTGCTTTCGACGAAGGAGGAAACCGCCTGCTGCCGCGGATTGCGCAAGGGCCGCCAGATCCATTCGCCGGTGCGCGAGTGCACCATCAGGCCGTCGGAATCATGCAGCTCGGTCCGGAAATCGTMATGGAAGCGCCGGTCGTTCTCGCCGGTGAAGAACATCGAGGTCAGCGGCGCGAGGCCGAGCTTTTCGATCGTCTTGCGCGGGAACAGCGCGACGCTGATATCGACCACGCTGTCGACATCCGGATAGATATGGAACTGGTAGGCGCCCGATACCGAGGCTGAATCGAGAAGCGCATAGACCGTGACGCGCTCGGCGCCCGCGCTCGGTGCCTCCACCCAGAACTCGCGGAAGACAGGGAACTCCTCGCCTCCGGGCACGCCGGCACCGATGGCCAGGCCGCGCGCCGAAAGCCCGTAACGCTGCTCGCGGCCGAGCACCCGGAAATAGCTGGCGCCGATGAAGGAGATCAGCTCGTCGAAAATGCGCGGATCGTTGAGCGGATAATGCAGGCGGAAGCCGGCAAAGCCGAGATTGACCGGCAGCGGCTTCTCGAACTTGATCCGGCCATAGTCGAACAGGTTCGACGAATAAGGCACCGGTGTCGGTACGCCGTCGCGCACGATGTTCACGGTCACCGGGCGCGTGAACAGGAAGCCGGGATGGAACATCTGCATCCGGAAACCCGAACCGGTCGGCGCCAGCAGCGCCCGCTCGGGGCGGAAGCGGATATCGCGCCAGGCGTCGAAATCGAGACGCGACAACGGTTCCGGCAGGGTCGGACCAGGCTCATAGGGCGCGGCCGCGATCTCGCGAGCCCGGCGCACCACGTCCTCGAAGCCGAAGCGCGGCTGCGGTGGGGTCGGGGCCGGAGCCGGCTGCGTCTCCGGCTGCTGCGCGAGCAGCGCGGCGGGCGCCACGGAAAAGCTCAAGGCGGCGGAAAGGCCGGCCAGGATCTGGCGGCGATTGGATACGGTCATGATTCGAGGAAGCCCCGTCGCGTTTGCGCCCGAAGGCGCATCTCGCCAACGACTTAGGCGATGAAATGGGGCCGGTCTAGGGCGCAGCGGCGGCGCATCTCCGGCACGCACGATGTTGACAGCCGATCGCCCTGTTTTCTACGTTTCGCCCCGGGCCGGATGCAGCCCGCCGCTCGCGCCCTCCCGGGCATGGTGAATGCATCCCGCTTCCGTCCCGATCCCGATCGATCCGGTGGACGCTTCCAGCAATGCGAGCCCTGGCCGCTTCGTCCACCATCGAGAAGGATTGTGACCATGCGCACCTATCGCGATGCGAAACTGATGGCCAAGGCCCTGCGCGAAGCCGTGGCTCCGCAGACCGCGCTTTCACACGCCCAGGCGCTCGAAATCGTCGCCCGGCAGTTCGGCTATGACGACTGGAACATCCTCGCGGCGAAAATCGGCGAGGCAGAAGCCCGCCCGGCCGCCGGCACCGACCAGACAGGCGTGACCCTGAATATGGGTATCCCGATCCTGCGGATCTTCGACCTGGAGAAAGCCAAGGAGTTCTATCTCGGCTTCCTCGGCTTCAGCATGGATTGGGACCACCGCTACGGACCTGAATTCCCGATCTATATGCAGGTTTCACGCTCGGGCCTGCAACTTCACCTCTCCGAGCATCATGGCGACGCCAGCCCAGGATCGACCGTCTTCGTCTGGATGCAGGGCGTGGACGCCTATCGCGCCGAACTGATCGGCAAGCGCTATCCCTTCTCGAAACCCGGTATCCAGGAAAATGGCGCGGGCGGTCGCACGCTCGAGGTGCCGGACCCATTTGGGAACCGCATCCGCTTTTGCGAGAAACGGGCCTAGATTGAGGCTCGATCAGCCTCGATACCTGCGGTTGCGCGCCCGTCGACCAGCCCGGCGCGCTTCTGCCTCGCGCGTTCGGCGAAAAAACCGAACCCCGAGGTCAAAAAGAACTTGTAGAGGGGGGCCGCAGTTCGTATATGCGGCTTACCCAATTCGCACGTGCCTGTGGCCGCGTGCTGGTCGGTGGGCATTCGGACAAGAGGCCGGACAGCCGCCAGGGATGGGAAACGGATGGAGGGGGATGGATATCCCCTCAAATCACGCTCCCGGCTCTCGCAAGAGAGCCGCTCCCGAACAGCGACCAGCAGCCGGAGGCGAAACCGGCAAACCCCGAATCTCCACGGGGGACGCAGCTTAAAGCAACGACGGAGCGGGCTTTTTTGGTCTCGTTGGCTTTCCACAGGTCAACACCGAAGAGGCTTGTCCTTCATTGCCGGCCGTGCGGGGGTTCCCCAATCGACGGTGTTTCGGGTCCGGACGTTTCGTCCGCTGTTCTCGGCGTCTCCATCGCGCCGTGACCTGCGAACGACTCACCCGGCGATACGTCGTATCGGCGCCGCTTGCGCCGTAGGGGAGTCGCGCCGATGACCGAGCGCATCCGTGAATTTCTGCGTAACCGCCGTGAAGACGGCCCCTGCGTCGTCATCGATCTCGATGTCGTGCGCGAGAATTATCGTGCCTTCTCCCGGGCCCTTCCCGACACGCGCGTCTTCTACGCCGTGAAGGCGAACCCGGCACCGGAGGTGCTTGCCCTGCTGGCCAAGCTCGGCTCCTGCTTCGATTGCGCCTCGGTCGTCGAGATCGAGCTCGCTCTCGCGGCCGGCGCCACCGCTGACCGCATCTCCTATGGCAACACGATCAAGAAGGAGCGCGACGTCGCGCGCGCCATGGAGCTCGGCGTGCGCCTGTTCGCCGTCGATTGCGTAGCCGAGGTCGACAAGATCGCCCGTTCCGCCGCCCTCACCGCGGTCAAGGACGCGCGCATTTTCTGCCGCATCCTCTGCGACGGCGCCGGCGCCGACTGGCCGCTCTCGCGCAAGTTCGGCTGCGTGCCCGAAATGGCCGCGGACGTGCTTGAGCATGGCCATCGTCTTGGCCTGGGCGCCTATGGCATCTCGTTCCATGTCGGCTCGCAGCAGGCGAACGTGAACGCCTGGGATTCCGCCCTGGCCTCGGCCTCGGCGGTGTTCAAGGAATGCGCCACCCGTGGCATGTCGCTGTCGATGGTCAATCTCGGCGGTGGCTTCCCGGCGCGCTACCTGCGTCCGATCCCAGGCGTTCCGGCCTATGGCGATGCGATCTTCCGGGCGCTGTCGAAGCATTTCGGCAACCAGCTTCCGGAGACGATCATCGAGCCGGGCCGCGGCATGGTCGGCGAAGCCGGCATGATCGAGGCCGAGGTCGTGCTTGTCTCGAAGAAGAGCGAGGACGATCAGGTTCGCTGGGTCTATCTCGACATCGGCAAGTTCAGCGGTCTCGCCGAGACCATGGACGAGGCGATCCGCTATCCGATCCGCACCCCGCGCGACGGTGACGCGACCGTGCCGAGCGTCCTGGCCGGCCCGACCTGCGACTCGGTCGACGTCATGTACGAAAAGACTCCGTACATGCTGCCGTTCAGCCTGGAGATCGGCGATCGCGTGCTGATCGAGGGCACCGGTGCTTATACGACGACCTATTCGGCCGTCGCCTTCAACGGCTTCCCGCCGCTGAAGCAATACGTCATCTGACGTTCCGGCTCCGGCACCTGCCGGAGCCGCCCCCCAAATCATTCTGTTTGGCCGCGTTCGCGCGCGGCGCCGGGAAGGTCTGCGCTCTTGCGCAGGCGCTCCGGCCGGAGGTGCGTCATGATCACGATCCGCGAGGAAACCGCGTTCGACATCCAGGCCCGTGAGGCCCTGCTCGACCGTTGCTTCGGCGAGCGCCGTTTCGCCAAGACCAGCGAACGCCTGCGTGAAGGCCGGATGCCGGCCGCCGGGCTGGCGCTTGTCGCGGAGCGCGACGGCGCAGTCGTGGCAACCGTCAGGCTCTGGAACATCGATGCCGGCGGCCATGATGCTCTGCTGCTCGGGCCGCTCGCCGTCTCCCCGGATCTGCACGGCGAAGGGCTCGGCAAGACGATGATGCGCGAGGCGATCTGGCGCGCTGCCTGCCATGGCCACGGCGCTGTGCTGCTGGTCGGCGATGCGCCCTATTACGCTCGGTTTGGCTTCTCGGCCGAGCCGATGCGCGATCTTGCCATGCCCGGCCCGGTCGAGCGCGAGCGCTTCCTCGGCCTCGAACTGCGCCCCGGCGCGCTCGCGGGCGCCGCCGGCGTCCTGTCCGCAACGGGGCGCCTGATCGAGCCCCTGCCTGCCGCGGCGCTCGCAGCCTGATCGCGAGCGTCACCACGGCGTCATCCGCACCGGATTGTCTTCAGCGTCGTCGGGGTCGGAATCGACCCTGGCGGCGCAAAAATGGCGTTCCGGATTGACGAGCGCGGCCGCTCTCCATACGAGCCCGCGAAAGATTTACCCCCGTTCCACCCCAACCAAGGAAACATCATGACTCATTGGCCCGTCCACGGCACCATCACCGGACCGATCGTAATGATCGGGTTCGGCTCCATCGGACGCGGAACACTGCCGTTGATCGAGCGGCATTTCGAATACGACCGCAGCCGCTTCGTCGTCATCGACCCGCATGACACCAACCGTGCCCTCCTCGACGAGCGCGGCATCCGCTTCATCCAGGAAGCGGTGACCCCCGAGAACTACAAGAGCCTGCTGCAGCCCCTTCTCACCGAAGGCGGTGGCCAGGGCTTCTGCGTCAACCTGTCGGTCGACACCGGCTCGCTCGACATCATGCAATTCTGCTCCGAGCTTGGCGCACTCTATATCGACACCGTCAACGAGCCTTGGCTCGGCTTCTATTTCGACCACAGCAAGGGTCCCGAGGCCCGCTCGAACTATGCGCTGCGCGAAGCCACCATGGCTGCCAAGCGCGCGCGTCCGGCCGGCACCACCACGGCAGTCTCCTGCTGCGGCGCCAATCCCGGCATGGTCTCATGGTTCGTCAAGCAGGGCCTGCTCAACGTCGCGGCCGATCTCGGCCTCCAGACCCCCGAACCGAAGAACCGCGCCGAATGGGGCGCCCTGATGCAGCAGGTTGGCGTCAAGGGTATCCATATCGCCGAGCGCGACACCCAGCGTGCCAAGCATCCCAAGCCGCGCGATGTCTTCGTCAACACCTGGTCGGTCGAGGGTTTCGTCTCGGAAGGCCAGCAGCCGGCGGAGCTCGGCTGGGGCACGCATGAGCGCTGGATGCCAGAGAACGGTCGCACGCATGAGGCTGGCTGCCAGTCGGCGATCTATCTGCTCCAGGCCGGGGCCGAGACGCGCGTGCGGAGCTGGTGCCCGACGCCCGGCCCGCAATACGGCTTCCTGGTGACGCATAACGAGGCGATCTCGCTCTCCGATTACTTCACGGTGCGCAACGAGGCCGGCAACCCGACCTATCGGCCGACCTGCCACTATGCTTATCACCCCGCCAATGACGCCGTGCTTTCGTTGCATGAGATGTTCGGTAGCGCCGGCAAGGTGCAGGAGAAGCAGCACATCCTCGAGGAGAGCGAAATCGTCGATGGCATCGACGAACTCGGCGTACTGCTCTATGGCCACGGCAAGAATGCCTACTGGTTCGGCTCGCAACTCTCCGTGGAAGAGACCCGCCGGATTGCGCCTTATCAGAACGCCACGGGCCTCCAGGTGACCTCCGCCGTGCTTGCCGGCATGGTCTGGGCCCTGGAGAACCCGAAGGCCGGCATCGTCGAATCCGATGAGCTCGATTTCCGTCGCTGCCTGGAAGTGCAGTTGCCCTATCTCGGCCCGGTGGTCGGGACCTATACCGACTGGACGCCGCTGCAGGGCCGCCCGGGCTTCTTCCCGGAGGATATCGACACCAGCGATCCCTGGCAGTTCCGGAACATTCTGGTCCGCTGACGCCTACCATCCTCGGGAAGCCTCGCACCGGCCCGAGGGTCTCCGGACCCCGTTGCACCGCCTGAAGCAAGGCAGCACGCACCAAACAGAAAGGCCCGCCGATCCGGCGGGCCTTTCTCGTCTCTGCCCGGACGGCTCAGAAGCCCGGCGTCGAAAACGTGTTCCGGAACGGGTTCACACCGGCGCCGATGCGCGGCGGCAAGGTGCTATCGCCGTAAAGCTCAGCGACATTCGAATAGACCGGGGGTGAGATGAGCTGCTGAGTGGCGTATCGGTTCAGCGAGCCGACCGGCACGACATTGCCGGGATCGAGATAGCTGCGCTTCTGCACGATCACGCGCAACGGCTTGCGCTGCTGCTGCGCCTCGGCCACCGAAGCGACCGCGGTCAACGCCACGAGCGAAATGCCGAGACCGGCGGCGAGACGCTTGAAGGAATTCATGGCGAGGGTCTCCTGAGGCGATGACCAAGGGGAAGTAAAGCGGCGATTGATAGCGCCAAATCTATCCCGCCGCGGTTAACGCTTTTACTGCCCCATAGCTCTGAGATAACGCTCGGGCAGCCGATTTCAACGGCCGTCCCCTCACCTTTTCGCGGCCGCCTGGTGGCTCGGCAGCGTGCCTTCGGCGTCGAGCGATGACGTCTTGCGACCGGCCGCGGATGGGCGCGGCGGTGAGCAGGCGCCGCCGCGGTTACGTTCAGCTGCGGCAAAGAGGCTACGCAGCACTTGATCCTCGCCGGCGCTGAGCAGGGCAAGCCCATCGACCAGGCAGGCCAGTTGCTGACGATCGACCGGGCGCGCCGCCCCACCGCACCACCAGCCGCTCAGTCGCAGCGGCGTGTCGCCGCCCCGGTGGCGGAAGCCGATGCAGGCGCGTTCATTCGCACCATCGCTCAGGGTCACATCCGTAGCTTCGACAGAGCCGAATTTGGTGGTGAGCCCTGTCGGCGCACCGCTGCGCTGCACGGACATGCCGCGCGCAGCGGCCTCGCGCACCAGCGCGATGATGAAGGGCTGCGTCAGATGATCGTCGCCATGGTCAACGACGAGGCGCAGGAGCAGATGCGGCTTTGCCTCGGTGAACGCCCCAAAGCTCAACACATCCTCACGCTTCGCGCCGTCCTGGCTCCGGCTCGCCTCATAGGCCATGGTCTGGCGCTCCAATTCCGGAGAGTCGAGGCCAAACATCGCGATCGGCCGCGCGATCCTGGTCCAGTCTTCATGTTGGGCGCCGAGCAGGCGCGGCTCCTGGCGAACGTCCCGAACGGACCGGATCTCCGCAGCCGGTTGCTCGGCAAGGCTGGCGACCTGCATCTCGCCGCCATCGCCCGAAAGGCCCGTGACGAGCGCAGCCGCCATCCCGATACCGGCAACGGCTGCCAGGCCGCGCCAGGCCAGACCGCCGGTCAGGCCCAGGCCACGATGGCGGACGGCAGCGCGCAGCCAGCGGAGGATTGTCCGCATCGCTGCCTCGACATGGTCCATCACGCTGATCAAGGCGCCAATCGGATCGGGACCGCCGAGCTTGCCCTTCACGCTGCCCGCCACAGGCAAGGCACGATGTGCGGCCGCCGAGCCGAGCTCCCGGCAGCTCGAGCCGAGCCGGCGAAAGCCATTGACCAGTAACGCTGCGAACTCACGCGACACGACAAGACCCCGCTCGTTGCCTGCGCCTCCGCGCCAGCAGCCTGTCCTCACCCGCCGGCGACGCTGAGGGCATCCGGGTCAGTATCGGGTTACCGGCGGCCTGCGAACCGCGATTGTCGTGAATCGCTGGTTAGGAGGCAGGGTTAATCCCGTCCTGACGCGCTGGGCTGCCGAGACCAATTGACTTTTTATCGCCGCGGGTGTTCTGGATGAGCATCGCGAGGCGAGCATCCACTCGAGCGCGACCGCGAATGCTTTCAGCCCTATGGGATTTGGCTCTGTGATTGTCGCCCTGACGACGAAACGCACGACCAAAACGACGACCGGCACGCTCCGGACGTCGCGCTGACGCTTCGCCTCGGTTCCGGGCCCTCCCCCCCGGCGGGGGCTAAGGCCGAACCCGCCATCCAGACCAGGCGGGTCGGCATCTCCCGGGGGAGGCAGAACCGGTTACTTCCAAAAGGAACAGCAGCATGAGCTTCAAGGTCGCGGTTGTCGGCGCCACAGGCAATGTGGGTCGCGAAATATTCGACATCCTTGCCGAGCGGGCTTTCCCGGTGAGCGAGGTCGTGGCGCTTGCCTCCTCGCGCTCGATTGGTACCGAGGTCTCCTTCGGCGACAAGACGCTGAAGGTGAAGGCGCTCGATCACTATGATTTCTCCGATACCGATATCTGCCTGATGTCGGCGGGGGGCGAGGTCTCGAAGCAATGGTCGCCGAAGATCGGCGGCCAGGGCTGCGTCGTCATCGACAATTCCTCGGCCTGGCGCATGCATCCCGACGTGCCCCTGATCGTGCCGGAGGTGAATGCCGCGGCGGCCGCCGGCTTCTCCAAGATGAACATCATCGCTAACCCGAACTGCTCGACCGCGCAGCTCGTCGTGGCGCTGAAGCCGCTGCATGACCGCTTCGGCGTCAAGCGCGTCGTCGTCTCGACCTATCAGTCGGTCTCCGGCGCCGGCAAGGAAGGCATGGACGAGCTCTTCAACCAGACGCGCGCCGTGTTCTCGGCCGGCGACGTCGTCACCAAGAAGTTCCCCAAGCGCATCTCCTTCAACCTCATCCCGCAGATCGACGTCTTCATGGAGGACGGCTTCACCAAGGAAGAGTGGAAGATGATGGCGGAAACCAAGAAGATCCTCGATCCGAAGATCAAGCTGACCGCCACCTGCGTGCGCGTGCCCGTCTTCATCGGCCATTCCGAGAGCGTCAACATCGAATGCGAGAAGCCGATCACAGCCGACGAGGCGCGCGAGGTGCTCCGCACCGCGCCCGGCATCCTCGTCATCGATAAGCACGAGCCCGGCGGCTACATCACCCCGCACGAGGCGGCCGGCGAGGACGCGACCTATGTTTCGCGCATCCGCGAGGACAATACGGTCGAGAACGGTCTCGCCTTCTGGTGCGTCTCGGACAATCTGCGCAAGGGCGCAGCCCTGAACGCCGTGCAGATCGCCGAGGTGCTGGTCAACCGCAAGCTGATCCAGCCGCGCAAGAAGGCGGCCTGATTCCGGCAGCTCGGAAAGCTCCACGAAGGCGGGCGCAAGCCCGCCTTTTTCATGAAGGGCCCGGGCGCATGGGCGCTGTTCCGAGTTTGCGCGCCCGCCGCAGGCAAATCCTGCTAGCGTCGTCCCACTCTCCAGTTCCGGCGTCGCCTTGTCCTCTCCCCACCCTTCAAAAGCTCCGGTACCGGCCTTGCCCGCGCATACCGAGGCCGTTCCTCCCGTGCCGCAACGTCGCGATGCTGCGCTGCGCGGCATCGGATTGATGCTGCTTGCCAGCATCTTCCTGTCCAGCTCCGACGTCGCTTCGAAATATCTCGCGGCGACGATGCCCGCGCTACAGATCACCTGGCTGCGCTATGCCGCCTTTACGGCGATCATGTTGGCGGTGGCACTGCGCGGCGGCGCAGCACGCCTGCGACCGAAGCGTCTGCACATGCAGTTGCTGAGAGGCGTCGCAGTCACCCTCTCCTCCATCATCTTCGTCTCGTCGCTGCGATACCTGCCGATCGCTGATGCGACCGCGACAAGCTTCATTGCGCCGCTCTTCGTCACGGCCTTGTCGATCCCGATGCTTGGGGAGAAGGTTGGCTGGCGGCGCTGGACCGCGACCCTGGTCGGTTTGGCCGGTGTCCTGATCATCGTCCGGCCCGGAGGTGCCAACTTCCACGCCGCGTCGCTTTTGCCAGCGCTTTCAGCCGCGACCTGGGCCTTTGCCCTGATCGTTACCCGCATGATGAGCACGACCGAGGATCCGGTGACGACACTGACCTGGTCGGCCGTGGTCGGCTTCCTGCTGCTGACCGTACTGCAGCCCCTCGGCTGGCAGCCACTTACGGCGGAGGCGATCGCCATCGGCATCTTCATCGGCGTCGCTTCGACCATCGGGCACTGGTTCGTCATCATCGCCTTCCGCCATGCCGACGCCTCGCTGCTCGCGCCCTTCTCCTATGTGCAGCTGCTCTGGGCTTCGGTCTTCGGCTTCTTCCTGTTCTCGGTCCTGCCGGATCTCTTCACCTTGCTGGGCTCGGTGATCATCGCCGCCTCGGGCCTCTACACCGCCCATCGCGAGCGGATGCGGGCGCGAGCCTTGTAAGCGGACTATCGCTTGCCGTATCGCGCGAGGAACATTGCGACCGCCGAGGCAACCACGCGGGAGATCTCGGCCTCGGACGGTCGCTCGCGCACCGCATTGAACAGGCGCGGGCGCAGCACGGTCGACTGGCACAGGTCAACGAACTGCACGGCTGCCAGCGCGGTATCGTCGATCTCCAGCTGTCCCTCCGCGACCTTGCGGTCGAGATAGCCGGCGATGCGCCGTGCGCCCTGCAACGGTCCGTTCTCGTAGAATTCACGGCCGAGATCGGGCATGCGCTCCGCCACGCCAACGACGATGCGCTGGGCGCTGAGCGCAAAATCGCAGACCAGGAGCTGGACGATCCGCTCGCCGAAATGCGTCAGCGCATGACCGAGATCGGGATCATCGTCGAGCGCTTCGAAGATCCCGCGCTTCTGTTCTTCACGCTCGCGTTCGATCAGGGCGACGAAGAGATGTTCCTTGTCCTCGAAATAGACATAGAGCGTGCCCTTCGAGACATTCGCGGCCGCGGCAATGTCGCTCATGCTGGCATTGTCGAACCCGCGCGTCAGGAAGACCTCATGGGCTCCGTCCAGGATCTGGCGACGTTTGTCGGGATCTGCGCCCGCCGCACGCCGTTTCCGGCGCGGCGGCACTCCTGCGATCTTCACAACCTCGTCCATGACCCCATCTCGCCCCGGCATTTTGCGCCGCACAAAAATAATCGAACCACTCAGTTCGATTTCACTTGATATGCGCCATCGCCAGCGCTATTTCAACTGAAATCGAACCGATCGGTTCGAACAGTGATTATCAGGATCGCCCATGTCCGCCGAGACAAAGACTGAGTCGCGTCGGGACCGGCTGAAGCTGGTCGACCCCGCGCTCGAAACCACGCCGCTCCCCGCCCAGGCCCGCAAGGCCGACGAAGCAGCTCCGCGCGAAGCGGAGAGCCCTGCCGCCGCCAAGCCCCGCGGCAAGACGGTGCGCCGTGCGGGCATGATGCTGCTGGCGACAGCCGCGCTCGGCTCCGGACTCTGGTTCGGCGTCGACTGGTGGCGCAATGGCCGTTTCATCGTTTCGACTGACGACGCCTATGTCGGCGCCGAGATGGCCACGATCTCGGCCAAGCTCGCAGCCAATGTCGCAACTGTCGCCGTCAAGCAGAACCAGCAGGTCAAGGCCGGCGAGCCGCTCGTCACCCTCGACGATGGCGACCAGCGCATCGCACTGGAGAGCGCCCGCGCCAAGAGCGCGACGGCAGGCGCGACGCTGCTGCGCATCGACAGCCAGATCGAGGCCGGCCGCGCCAGCCTGCTGCAGGCCCAGGCGCAGCGGGACTCGACCCAGGCCGATATCATCCGCACCGTCGCCGATTTCGACCGCGCCAACAGCCTTGCCGCCAAGTCCTACGGATCGCAGGCGACCCTCGATGCGGCAACGGCAGCGCGTGACCGAGCCCGCGCCGCACTGGCCAGCGCCGAGGCCGGGGTCTCCGCGGCCGAAGCCAATATCAAGGTGCTGGAGGCACAGCGCAACGAAGCCTCCCGCCAGATGGACGAGCTGAAGGTCGCCGAGGACAAGGCCGCCCGCGACCTGTCCTTCACCAGGATCGCAGCGCCGATCGACGGACTGGTCGCCAACACCAATGTCCAGCTTGGCGACCTCGTCAGTGCCGGCAAGCGGCTGATGTCGATCGTCCCGCTCGACCAGGTCTATATCGATGCCAACTTCAAGGAGACGCAGGTTGGCGGCCTGAAGATCGGCGACAAGGCAAGGGTCACGGTCGACGCCCTGCCCGATCAGGTGTTTGACGGCGTCGTCAGCGGCATTTCCGGCGGCACGGGCTCGGTGTTCTCGCTGCTGCCTCCTGACAACGCCACCGGCAATTTCACCAAAATCGTCCAGCGCGTCCCGGTGCGCATCACGCTCAGCCCGCAGGCCATTGCGCGCCATGCGCTGCGTCCGGGCATGTCGGTCGTGGTGAAGATCGACCCGCGCCCTCAGGCCTGAACGGAACCACAAGACCCATTCCGGATGGCGCGTCGCGACGATCCGGAATCCATGCAGCCGTAACGCCCACCGATTGACCCCGGCTTTGCGCGGCCAATGCCGCTTGGCCAGGGCGACGGTGCGGGGCGCCAGGAAGACGAGGCCGTCATGGCCACTGCAACACTGACAGCCGGCGCGCCGGCGGCCTCCGACGCCATCCCGATGCGGCGGATCTTCGCCTTCCTGGCGATGGTCTTCGGCATGTTCATGGCGATCCTCGACATCCAGATCGTCTCCGCCTCGCTGGCCGAGATCCAGGCGGGCCTGTCAGCCAGCGCCGACGAGATCGCCTGGGTCCAGACCGCCTATCTGATCGCAGAAGTGATCATGATCCCGCTCTCCGGCTATCTCAGCCGGGCGCTGTCGACCCGCGTCTTCTTCTCGATCGCCGCAGCCGGGTTCACGGTCTCGAGCGTGCTGTGCGCGATGTCGTCCTCGATCAACGAGATGATCCTGTGGCGCGCGGTCCAGGGCTTCATCGGCGGCGGCATGATTCCCGGCGTCTTCGCGGCCGCCTTCACCATCTTCCCGGCCTCGAAGCGGCCGATCGTCTCGCCGCTGATCGGGCTTGTCGCGACGCTCGCGCCGACCATCGGCCCGACGGTCGGCGGCTATCTCAGCCATGCCTTCTCCTGGCATTGGCTCTTCCTGGTCAACGTCATCCCCGGCATCGGCGTCACCATCGCAGCCTGGACGCTGATCGATTTCGACAAGCCGCAGCCCGGCCTGCTCAAGCGTTTCGACTGGCTCGGCCTCGCCAGCATGGCCGCCTTCCTCGGCAGCCTCGAATATGTGCTGGAGGAAGGCACGCGGCTCGACTGGTTCCAGAGCCACGAGATCGTGTTCTTCACCGCGTTGATGCTGGTGGGCGCGGTCCTGTTCTTCTGGCGGGCGCTGACGCGCGAGGATCCGCTCGTCGATCTCTACGCCTTCACCAACCGCAACTTCGCCTTCGGCTCGCTCTTCAGCTTCACGATGGGCATTGGCCTCTACGGGCTGACCTATCTCTACCCCGTCTTTCTCGGCCGCATCCGCGGCTATGACGCGCTGATGATCGGCGAGACGATGTTCGTCACCGGCCTGTGCATGTTCCTGACGGCGCCCGTCGCCGGCAAGCTGTCGCAGAAGCTCGATCCACGCGTGATGATGATGATCGGTTTCGCCGGCTTCGCCGCCGGCACCTATCTCGCGTCCTTCATCACCAAGGACTGGGACTTCCACGAACTGCTGCTGCCCCAGATCCTGCGCGGCGTCTCGCTGATGCTGTGCATGGTGCCGATCAACAATCTGGCGCTCGGCACCTTGCCTCCGGCGCAGCTCAAGAACGCATCGGGCCTCTACAACCTGACGCGCAATCTTGGCGGCGCGGTGGGCCTCGCCGTGATCAACACGCTGCTGAACACCCGGACCGACCTGCACATCACCCGGCTGCATGAAGCTGTCGCTGTCGGCAGCCAGGTCGCCGAAGAGAGGCTGGCCCAGATGATGCAGCTTTTCGCCAGCTATGGCGCCAATGCCGAGGCGATGGCGCTCGCCAAAATCAGTCAACTCGCCCATCGCGAGGCCTTGGTCATGGCCTTCGGCGATGTCTTTCTCGGCCTGACCTGGATCTTTGCAGGGCTGGTCGTGCTGGCCGTGTTCATGCGCAAGCCGCCCAAAGCGCCCCCCGCCGAGGCCGGGCACTAGCCGCGCCGGGACCTGATGCACCGTGTCGCAGCCGGCTCCGGATTGACATTCGCGCGGAGTCCCGCCAAATATAGCAATGATATCAGTAGTTTAGATATTTTCTAAACTACGAGGCCGGCATGCCGGCGATGTGGAAGGCGTACCGATGAGCGTTTTGCCCGTGAAGGATCCCAGCCAGGCCCGTGCTGCCGCGGAACAGATTCCGTGGCCGCAGAAGAGCCCTGCTTCCTGCCCGATCAGCGCGGTGAAAACGCGGCTACGCAATGCTGGCCTGCGTCCGACCAGGCAGCGCATGGCGCTGGGCTGGCTGCTCTTCGCCAAGGGCGACCGGCACGTCAGCGCCGAAATGCTCTATGAGGAGGCGCTGCGCGCCCGCGAACCGCTGTCCCTCGCGACCGTCTACAACACGCTGCGGCAGTTCTCGGAAGCTGGCCTGCTCCGCCAGGTTTCGGTGTCCGGCCCCAAGACTTTCTTCGACACCAATGTGTCGGAGCATCACCATTTCTATAACGAGGACGACGAAACCGTCGTCGACATCCCTGGCTCGGAAATCCAGGTCTCCGGCCTGCCCGTCGCCCCGGAAGGCATGATGATCTCGTCCGTGGAGGTCATTGTCCGCCTGCGCAACGCCGATGGCGCCGAAGTCGAGACCCGGGTCGCCGCCGGAGCTGGGCACCACGCGTGATCGTCTGCTCCTGCAACGTCCTGTCCTGTCGGCAGATCAAGGGAACCATTGCCCCCGATGGCACTGGACCGGTGACGGCTGGCGAGGCCTATGACTGTCTGGGCTGCAGCCCGGACTGCGGACGTTGCGCCCGGGCCGTCAGAGCCATTCTTGCTGAGGCCCGCGCCGCCTGCGCCAGCCAATGCCATTCCTGCGCCAGTCGCGACGTTGAATGCGCGGTGCATGTCTCCGTCACCCAGATGATGGACGGGCTGGCGATCGAGAAAGACACGATCGCGGCCTGAGGCTTCTCGGCCGCGGGCCACGTCGATATTTCCCGGTCCTGGCGCGACTTCTCCCTTTCATTCTCCGAATTGCCGCTCTACATTAGGATCATTCTAATGTGATGCGAGCCCGAGGAGAGCTGCGATGAAGGGTGACAAGAAGGTCATCGAATACCTCAACAAGGGGCTCCGCTCCGAGCTGACCGCGATCAATCAGTACTGGCTGCACTACCGGATGCTCGACAATTGGGGGCTGAAGGAGATGGCCAAGACCTGGAAGAAGGAATCGATCGAGGAAATGGTCCATGCCGACCGTTTCGTCGACCGCATCCTTTTCCTCGAGGGCTTCCCCAATCTGCAGACGCTTGACGCACTGCGCATCGGCGAGAACGTCAAGGAAGTGATCGAGTGCGATCTCAAGGCCGAGGTCGAGGCGCGCGGACTCTATCAGGAAGCGGCCAAGTATTGCCGCGAGGTCGGCGACTACCCGTCCGAGGACCTGTTCAAGGCGTTGATGAAGGATGAGGAAGGTCATATCGACTTCCTCGAGACCCAGCTCGACCTCATCGAGCGCGTCGGCATCGAACTCTACACCCAGAAACATATCGGCGGACTCGAAGCGGATCATTGATCCCCGAAGCATTCCGACGCCGGTCGCAAGCCGGACCTGCCCCGCAGGTCCGGCTTTTTCGTGCCGAAGCAGTGGCCCGAAGTCGGAACAGGACCACCGCCTTGACGGCGCGATTGAAAGCGACCTAATTCATAGGCTGATACCGACGTAGTTTGTAATGATTATCGTTCAATACTGAAGCTCTACGGAAGATCAGCGCCGAACCTTGTCTGCCTCCTGCAGATTATCGATTTGGATCGCTGCGATGAGTTCCGTTCCGCCATCTGATCTTGCTGGCAAGACAGCACCCCACTCCGGACAATCGGACGTCCCGGTCGTCGACGTCCGCCAATTGGTCGGCACCGGACGCGAGGTCATCCTGATGCATCTTGGCGAGGCCTATCGCCTGCGCGTCACCGCCCGCGACCGGTTGATCCTGACCAAATAGCGCCCCGCTCGCCAAGCCACGCGCTCTGTGCCAGAGAGCCTGCTTCCGTCCCGGACTCCTCTCCGCTGTCCTCGGGCGCGATTCCGAGGGCCGGCTCGTTCGCAAGTCCGGAATCATGGCGATCGTTCTGGCGGGCGGCGAAATCCGCTCAGGCGATGCCATCGGCCTGACCTTGCCTGACCTCCCGCATCGCGCGCTCGAACGGGTCTAGTCGAGCGCTCGCAACCAAGACTCGCTCGGCCCTGAGCGATCATTGCGCCAATCGAAGAGCGCCGTGTGCGTCGCTCGCCAATGTTCGGGCGTGCGCGCTGCCAAGAGGACAGAGCCGTCTTGTCCAGCGCGATAGGGCGAACCATCCCAGCGCGCGACGCGGCCGCCAGCCTCGCTCAGGAACAACGTTCCGGGCAGATGATCCCATGGCAGCGTTCGCCAGAAGACGGCGAAATCGCGCTCGCCAGTGGCAATGGCAGAATATTCGGCCCCCGCGCAAAGCAGCGGCGGCACGATCAAGGGCACTCGATCCAAGCGCGCCTCGATGACCTCAAGCACGTCAGGCGGCAGGAAACGAGTGGAGATCGAGCCCCGCCGCAGCCCATCCGGCTTCCCATCAGCGACCACGGGCACTCCATTGATCTGGGCGCCGCTGCCCAGTTCGGCGACATGAAGCTGATCCGACAACGGATCGAGCATCCAGGCTGCGACGACCTCGCCTTCGCGAAGCAGTGCAAGCATGATCGAAAATGGTCCTCGGCCGGAAATGAAATTTCCGGTGCCGTCCAGCGGATCGATCAACCAGACGGTGCCCCGATCGAGAGTGTCAGCCAATGCAGGCGTCTTGGCGCAGGCTTCCTCGCCCACGACCCTGGCGGACGGATCGAGCAGCAGCAATTGCTCGCCGATCAACCGTTCGGCATGCTGATCGGCAACGGTGACGAGTTCTCCCGGGGACTTTTCCTCCACATCACGCGCGGTCAGATTGCGAAAGCGCGGCAAAATCGCCTCTGCAGCTGCCTGTCGCAGAACCGTCGATACTTTATCGATCAGACTCATCGTGATTTCGGCTCCCCTATCTCGGGCTTGCCTTCTGGATCCCGCCAATTTGCCAAGGACCGCCTACCACCACCCAAACCGGCGCCGCGTTTCAAAGGAAGCGCCCCGAACTCGCGCCCGAACCGCGAGCACCGATCGCGAAACAAAAAGATCGGGTTGTTGGGGCTCCGGCCGCCCGTTGATACGGGATGACGGAGAGCGGTCTTCCGGTCAGGCTCCATCGATCCAACCGGTCAGGAGGCCTGCCATGGAGCTGTTCGTCGGTCTTGATGTGTCTGTTCGCACCACC
>NZ_JBFTKS010000021.1:0-130554 GCF_056396065.1 Allobosea sp. 05T433
GACCCTATCCCCACTCAGAGCGCAGAGCCGAAGAGCTGCCGCGCTGGCTCCATCATTACAATTGGCATCGCCCCCACGGCGGAATCCAGGCCAAGACACCCATCAGCAGACTCGCTCGCGACGAGGACAACCTGTTGACGCTCCACAGCGTGATCGACTCTCATAGTTTAGAGCATGCTTTATGCGAAAAACCGTTGCCACTTTTCGCGGCATGCTCTTGGCCTCGCTTCGCTCAGGGCACCAGCACGATCTTGCCGGCCGAACGCCGGCTTTCCAATGCTTCATGCGCCGCGGCCGCCTGCTCCAGGGGAAAGCTGCCGCCGGAAAGCACGGTGAGCTCGCCACGCTCGGCCAGGCCGAATAGCATGGCGAGGTCGGTTTTGACGTTCTCGGCGGTCAGTAGCGGCAGCAGGCTGAAACCGGCAAGCAATTGATTGCTGGAGATGAGCTTCTGCAACTGGGACATGTCCAGTCCAGCATCCCGGGTGTTCAGCGCTCCGAAGAGGACGATCCAGCCAGAGGGAGCGAGCAGCTCCAGACTTGTCACTGCAATCTTTCCGCCCGCTGATTCGTAGATGATGTCGGGCCCCGCGCCGCCGGTCGCGGCCTGGACCTGAACACCCCAATTGGGTTGCGTGTAATCGACGCCCGCATCGGCCCCGAGGTCCCGGGTGAGGGCGAGCTTGTCCTGCGAGCTTGCTGCCGCGATGACACGCTTCGCTCCTGCATGTTTGGCCATCTGCACGAGCAGGCTGCCGACGCCCCCTGCTGCGGCATTGATCAGGACTGTCTTGCCCGCAGGCTGTGCCTGTCGAAAGAGATGGAGGGCTGTCAGGCCCTGCACCATCAGGGCCGCGGCTGTCTCAAACGGAAGGCCCGGGGGGAGCGCAACGACGTGAGCCGCATCGGCTGCGACATATTCAGCGTAGCCGCCTGAGAAGATGCCGGCCGCGAAGAGCGGGACGGCGACCCGATCGCCGCGCTGAAAGCCGGAGGCCCCTTCGCCGAGAGTCTCGATCGTGCCGGCGATCTCGACGCCGGGGATCATGGGCAGAACGGGCGTCGCGCCATAGCGATCCTGCCTCTGTAGCGTCTCGAAGAAGTTGACCCCGGCTGCGCGGACGCGGATCAGCACCTCGCCGGGGCGGGGGAGCGGCTTCGCGACGTCGGTGGGTATGAGCATATCGGGGCCGCCGAAGCGGCTGATCTGGATGGCCTTCATGGGCGCCTCGCGACAGTGAATGATCCTGCCGGGCGTTCTGGGCTATGATGCGGTCCAACGACTACACACCGATTTGTCTCTTACAGACCGGAAGGTAACCATGGCCGATCCGATGAAGCGCCTGCCGGTACAGCCGGTCGAGCGCGCGCTGAAGGTGATTGCGGGACGCTGGAAGGCGATCATCCTCTACCAGCTCTTCGATCAGCCGAGGCGTCTCACGGAGTTGAAGAAGCAGATGCCGCGGATCAGCCAGAAGGTCCTGATCCAGCAATTGCGCGAGATGGAAGAGCATGGGCTCGTCCATCGCGAGATCCTTCAGCAAGTGCCGCCGCGCGTCGATTATTCCGTGACCGCACTCGGGCACAGCCTGGAGCCGATCATCCGGTCCCTATGCGACTGGGGACGCAAGCACGCGGCCGATCTCGACGATCTCGCCAGCCTGTCGGAATGCCGGCTTCCTCCGGCTGAGCGAGCTGCTGCAGCCTGACCTTGCCTTCAATTGGGTGGACCAAGCGGATCCTGGGGAGCTGTTCTGGCCCGATCGGGCCGTCGCCTACAGCATGCTCGGCAGCACGCGGTCCGGCGGCTTGTGACCATCCATGAAGGTCTTGATGTTGACGATGACCTTCTCACCCATATCGGCCCGGCCTTCATGCGTTGCCGAACCCATATGGGGCAGCACGACGATCTTGTGGCTGCGGGCCAGCTTGAGCAGGCGCGGGTTCACGGCGGGCTCGTGCTCGAACACGTCGAGACCGGCGCCGGAAAGTTCTCCCGCTTCCAGCATGCGCGCAAGCGCCGTCTCGTCGACGATTTCGCCGCGCGCCGTGTTCACAAGGATGGCGTCGGGCTTCATCAGCTTCAGACGGCGGGCCGAGAGCAGGTGATAGGTCGCCGGTGTGTGCGGGCAGTTGATCGAGACGATATCCATCCGCGCCAGCATCTGGTCGAGCGAATCCCAGTAGGTCGCGTCGAGTGCCTCCTCGATGCGCGCATCGACGCGCCGGCGGTTGTGATAATGGATCGAGAGGCCGAAGGCCGCGGCCCGCTTCGCCACCGCCTGGCCGATCCGGCCCATGCCGACAATGCCGAGGCGCTTGCCGGTGATGCGCCGGCCCAGCATCCAGGTCGGCGACCAGCCGCCCCACTCGTCGTCCGAGATGATGCGGGCGCCCTCCGAAATCCGTCGCGCCACGGCCAGGATGAGGGCGATCGTCATGTCGGCCGTGTCGTCGGTCAACACGCCTGGCGTGTTAGTCACGGTGATGCCGCGCTGCACGGCGCTGGCGACATCGATATTGTCGACGCCATTGCCGAAATTGGCGATCAGGCGCAACTGATCGCCAGCCTGGGCGATGATCCCGGCATCGATCCGGTCGGTCACGGTCGGAACCAGCACGTCAGCGGTCTTGACCGCCTCGACCAGCGCAGCCTGGCTCATCGGGGCGTCATCGATATTGAGACGGGCGTCGAACAGCTCGCGCATGCGCGTTTCGACGACGGCCGGCAGCTTGCGTGTGACCACGACCAGCGGCTTCTTCTTCGTCATTGACGGCTCCTCTCCCCGCAGCCCTGCGACAACGCCGCCGTTCCGCCTCAACCCGCCATTAACTAAGGCGTATCAGGAATGAGAACGACGTGTTCACGCGCTGGTTCGTGTCTAGAAGGCGGCGCGTCGGATGACAACATGACCCTTCGCCGGGTACCCGGACCATGGCGGAGCACGAACATGATGCGGAGATGGTGCGGATGAGCGGTCTGATGATGCGGAGCCTGGTTTTGGCGGCGGCAATGCTTGCAAATCTCGGCTCAGGCTCGGCTGTTCTCGCCCAGGACATGACGGCCGGTTCCGTGACCGGGCTGCCGATCCCGCGCTATGTCAGTCTGAAGTCGGACCGGGTCAATCTGCGCGAAGGCCCCTCCAAGGAGCATCGCACGAGCTGGGTGTTCCAGCGTGCGGGTCTGCCCGTCGAGATCACCGCCGAATTCGAGACCTGGCGCCGCGTGCGCGATGCCGACGGCTCGGAGGGCTGGGTGCTTCACAGCCTGCTCTCGGGGCGGCGCACGGCCCTTGTCGCCCCCTGGTCGAAGGTCAAGGACGAGGTCTTCACGCTCCATGCGAACGCCGACGCCGGATCGGCCGTGACCGCCCGTCTGCAGCCGGGCGTGATCGTCAATGTGGTGAACTGCGCGAATTCCTGGTGCCGCGTCGGCGTCGCCAAGATGAACGGCTATATCAAGCAGGAGCGTCTCTGGGGGGTCTACCCGAACGAGAAGGTCGACTGATCCCTTTACGCGCTACATCCTGGCGAGACGCATGATCGGCGAGCCGCCCGCATCCAGCAGGACGAGCTTGTCCTGGCGCTGGTCGATGCGCCAGCCGCGAGCGGCTTCCAGCGCTGCGAAGAACTTGCTTTCCTGATTCATCGCAGCCGGCGTGCAGGCCATGCGCGTGGAGGCGAGCGGGCCGAAGGCGATCTGGGGCCCGCTGATCTTAGCGCTGCCGCTCATGCGGTTGCAGCCGCCCGTGCCACTGACCTTGCCGTCCGCCGCGAGCTCAAGCACCGATTGCAGCCGGTCCATCACGCCGCCGCTGCGAATATCCTCGGCGAGCCAGCGCCCGACCGGCGTGGCTGGTCGCGGCGCTTCAGCCTGGTCGCGGGCGACATGTTCGACCCGGATCGTCGTGTCGTTGCGGCCGCCGTCGAAGACGGTGTGGCGGGTCGTGTTGATGAACAGCAGGCGCTCGCCGTCGGTGATGCGCGCCTGCAGGGCATAGGTCCAGCGCGGCTCGATCAGCGCGCGGTCGAAACGCAGCGTGTAACGGATCGGATTGCGGCGCGCCCGAAGGCGTGTCTCGGCAATCGTCTTGGCGGGCGCGTCGGCCAGCGAGACATCGAGCAGGCGGACCTCGACGATCGCCGTCCGTGGCAGCGCGATGCGCTCGCGGAAGAACACCGTTCCACGCAATGTCATCGGCGAGGCGATCGCGCTTCCGGCGGGAGTGACCAGCGCCAGGGCCACGAGGCCGGTCAGACTGCGGCGGGAGATCAGGGCCTTGCTCGGCTCATTGGTCACGCATGGTCTCCTGGCGACGCAACAATGCCCGCGCAGAGGGCTCGCAGCATAGGCATCCTGTGAGTGAAGGCTGGACGCGTTGCGTCAGCCGGCGATCTTGCGCAAACGCACGACGACATCGACGCGAGCGATTTCGTAACCTGTCGGAGGCTCCGGCAGAGCAGCGACGTCGACCGCCGAGGCTGGAATATCGATCACCGTATTCTCGCCATCGACCACGAAATGATGGTGGTCGCTATTGTCTGTGTCGAAAAAGGTCTTGGCGCCGTCGATTGCGAGCTCGCGCAGCAGGCCGGCCTGGGTAAACTGGTGCAGCGTATTGTAGACGGTCGCAAGCGACACCGGCACGCGCGCCTTCATCGCTTCCTCATAGAGCATCTCGGCGTTGACGTGCCGGTCGCCCTTGGCGAACAGCAGCCAACCGAGCGAAACGCGCTGCCGTGTCGGACGAAGCCCGACGCGGCGCAGCCGCTGGCGTACGTCATGGAACGGACAGCCCTGCCGATCGCTCGATCCGTAGCCCTGGTTCTGGGAGATCAGATCGCTCATGCGCAGGCTCGGTCCTTCTGGTTTGCAGTGATCGGCGTGCCGCGATGATGCGGCGCCTAGTTTAGATGAGATGTAAGGCCTTGCTTTCGCCCTCGCAAGCTTCCGCCAGCCTCCTGACAGGATTCGGGTGCCTCTCCACGCATGATCGCGGCTGATGGTTCGGAGGCTGCCATGTCCGAGACCGTACATCTCTGGCTCTTCTTCAGTCTGGTTTTCGGTATCGTCATCGTGCCGGGCATGGATATGGCTTTCGTGCTGGCGAACGCGCTCGCCGGTGGGCGCCGCTCTGGCCTCTATGCGACGGCGGGAGTGATCGCGGCCGGCATCTGCCATGTCGTGGTGGGTGTCCTGGGCGTGAGTGCGGTGCTTCGGCTCGTGCCGATGGCCTTCGACGTCATGCTGCTGCTGGGCTCGGCCTATATCGCCTGGATCGGCCTTGCATTGCTGCGCGGAGGCGCATCCTTCGCGCCGGTCCTGGAGACGCGGCGTTGCAATAGCTGGACAGCGTTCCGGCAGGGGGCCTTGACCAATCTGCTGAATCCGAAAGCCTATCTCTTCATGCTGGCCGTCTTCCCGCAGTTCCTGAGGCCGGAGGCKGGCGCGATCTGGTTGCAGGCCGCGATCCTGAGTCTGATCATCGCCGGGACGCAGTTTGCGGTCTACGGCTCGCTCGCACTCGCTGCGGCAGGCAGCCGCACCGTGCTTGCGGGCAACCGCCAGGCAACCATGCTGGTTGGTCGTGCGGTCGGTGCGTTGCTTGTTCTGGTGGCCGCCATGACGGCCTGGCAAGGCTTGCGCAGCCTGTGATCGCCGATCTTTCGGGCGGAAGACCCGGGTTGCGCCCTTTCGTTTCGGCGCAGGCCCGTGTTACGCACGGCTCCGAGAGCACATGACCATCGCCAATGCCGGATAGGGCTTGGCCAAACGGTCGATACGGAGCGGGGCAGTATGGAGCGTCAGTCGTCATTCAGCTACGAGGAGATCCTCAGCTGCGGTCGCGGGGAACTTTTCGGACCTGGTAATGCGCAGTTGCCGCTGCCGCCGATGCTGATGTTCGATCGCATCACCGAGATCGCCGAGAATGGTGGTCCTCATGGCAAGGGCTTCGTGCGCGCCGAATTCGATGTCCGGCCGGATCTTTGGTTCTTCGATTGCCATTTCAAGGGCGATCCGGTGATGCCGGGCTGCCTCGGGCTCGATGCGCTCTGGCAGCTCACCGGCTTCTTCCTCGGCTGGCTCGGGCTGCCGGGCCGGGGCAGGGCACTTGGCGTCGGCGAGGTGAAATTCGCGGACCAGGTCCTGCCCAGCGTCAAGCAGGTCGTCTACGGCGTCGAATTCAAGCGGGTCTTCAAGTCCAAGCTTGTGCTCGGCATCGCCGACGGCTGGCTGGAGGCGGATGGCAAGCGAATCTATACGGTCTCAGATATGCGCGTTGGCTTGTTCAAGCCTGAAGGCGCCTGAGTAAAACCGCGCACCGGCCTTGCGCTCGCCGTCTGAGCGGTCCATCTGCGCGTGATTGAGAAGATAGACCGGACCTCCGCGAGGTCCGGTCCGTGACGAGAAAGCCGGAGAAACGAGCATGAGACGCGTTGTGGTCACAGGGATGGGCATTGTCTCGTCCATCGGCAACAATACGCAGGAAGTGCTGTCCTCGCTGCACGAGGCCAAATCCGGCATCGCCTTCATGCCAGAATTTGCGGAACATGGTTTCCGCAGCCGCGTCGGCGGCGCTCCGACACTCGACGCCGCCAGCGTGGTCGACCGTCGCGCCATGCGCTTCCATGGCGGCGGTTCCGCCTGGAACCATGTTGCCATGGAGCAGGCGATTGCGGATGCCGGCCTCGAGGCCGGCGAGATCAGCCACGAGCGGACCGGCATCGTCATGGGCTCGGGCGGTCCCTCGACCCGCGCCCTGATCGACGCCTATGACAAGGCCCGCGAAAGCGGATCGTCGAAGAAGGTCGGCCCGTTTGCGGTGCCCAAGGGCATGTCCTCGACCGCGTCGGCTACGCTTGCGACCTGGTTCAAGATCAAGGGCGTGAACTACTCGATCTCCTCGGCCTGCGCGACGTCGAACCACTGCATCGGCAATGCCTATGAGCTGATCCAGTGGGGCAAGCAGGATGTGATCTTCGCTGGTGGCTGCGAGGAACTGGACTGGACGCTCTCCGTCCTGTTCGACGCTATGGGCGCCATGTCGACCAATTTCAACGAGACGCCGTCACGGGCGTCGCGCGCCTATGACGTCAGGCGCGACGGCTTCGTCATCGCCGGCGGGGCCGGCGTGGTGGTGCTTGAGGAACTGGAACACGCCAAGGCGCGCGGCGCACGCATCTATGGCGAGATCGTCGGCTATGGCGCGACGTCGGACGGTTACGACATGGTGGCCCCCTCCGGTGAGGGCGCGGTGCGCTGCATGAGGATGGCTCTGCAGGGCGTGAAGGCCAAGGTCGACTACATCAACCCTCACGGCACCTCGACCCCGGTCGGCGATGCCAAGGAGATCGAGGCGATCCGCGAGGTCTTCGGCGCCGGCGAGAAGAGCCCGCCGATCTCGGCGACAAAGTCGCTGACCGGCCATTCGCTGGGTGCGACCGGCGTTCAGGAGGCGATCTATTCGCTCCTGATGCTCAACAACGATTTCATTTGCGAAAGCGCCCATATCGAGGAGCTCGATCCCGCCTTTGCCGACATGCCGATCGTGCGCAAGCGCATCGACAATGCCGGCCTTGGTTGCGTGCTCTCGAATTCCTTCGGCTTCGGCGGAACGAATGCGACCATCGTGATGAAGCGGCTGGAGGTCTGAGCCTCCATGCTGTTCATGGTCATCGAGCATTTCGACCAGGCGCGGGTGAAGGACATCTATCGTCGCTTCCACGAGCGTGGCCGCATGATGCCCGATGGCCTGCGCTATGTGGACAGCTGGATCCAGGCAGACCTGGCGCGTTGCTTCCAGGTGATGGAATGCGACGATGTCGCGGTGCTGCAGGAATGGGTGCTGGAATGGAGCGATCTCGCGCGCTTCGAGATCGTGCCGCTGGCATCATCCAAGGCGACGGCCGCAGCCATCGCCAAGCATCTGTAGCAAGAGCCAAGCCTACCCGCCTGATCCAGTCTTACTTCCTGTTGCTTAAGTACCCTTCCAAGACCCGAATAGAGTCATCCCATGCTCCCCTTGATGCATAACAAGCGCGGCCTCGTCATGGGCGTCGCCAACCAGAATTCCATCGCCTGGGGCATTGCGCGGACCCTCCACGCCCATGGCGCCGAGATGGCCTTCACCTATCAGGGCGAAGCGCTCGGCAAGCGCGTGAAGCCGCTGGCGGAGAGCATCGGATCGAAGCTGGTCCTGCCTTGCGATGTCGAGGATATCGCAAGCGTCGATGGCGCCTTCGCTGCGATCGACGAGGCCTGGGGTGGGGATCCCGAGCGCAACACGCTCGATTTCATCGTTCACGCCATCGGCTTCTCCGACAAGAACGAGCTCAAGGGCCTCTATGCCGACACCAGCCGCGAGAATTTCTCGCGCACCATGGTGATCTCCTGCTTCTCCTTCACGGAAGCCGCCAAGCGCGCCGCCGAGCGCATGCCCAGAGGCGGCAGCATGATCACGCTGACCTATGGCGGATCGACGCGGGTGATGCCGAACTACAATGTGATGGGTGTGGCCAAGGCGGCGCTCGAGGCGAGCATGCGCTATCTCGCCGCCGATTTCGGTCCGCGCGGCATCCGCGTCAACGCACTCTCGCCCGGGCCGGTGCGCACGCTTGCCGGCGCCGGCATTTCGGATGCGCGCGCCATGTATTCATGGCAGCGGGCCAATTCGCCCTTGCGCAAGTCGGTGACGCTCGAGGAGATCGGTGGCTCGGCGTTGTACTACCTCTCGGATCTGTCGGGCGGCGTGACCGGCGACGTTCATCATGTCGATGCCGGCTATCACGTCACCTCGATGCCGGTGCTCGAAGGTTTGCGCGCGGCTGATAGCGGTAACGGCGAGTAGCCGAAGCCGATTTGGGTCTTCATCATCGGGCCGGCTCGGACTATCTTCGAGGCGGTGGAACCCGAGGGGCGTCCGGCGGTTCCGCTTGTGATCCTCGGAGGACGGCCATGGTCATGGTGAAGTACGAGATCGTCGAGCACGATGGCGGCTGGGCCTACAAGGTCGGCGGTGCGCTATCCGAGACCTTCCGGTCGCATGACGCCGCGCTCAAGGCGGCCAACAAGGCCGCTGCCCGCCAGAAGCGACCAGGCGTCACCGACGGCATCGTCTATCAGGATGCCCGGGGTGATTGGCACGAGGAGCTCGCGCAGGGCAGCGATCGGCCCCATACCTGGATCGTCGACAAGCCGTGACGAAGCTCGGCCACTTCATCTGCGCGGCCTAGGTCACCTGTGCTTGCATCGGCTTTTCCCGAAAACCGCAATCCACTTTTTGGGCCGATGCTCTAGCTGCGCCGGCGCGAGTGCCCTTGGGAGCATCCGAACCGGCACCCCGAGCGCGACAGTGCGTTTCGAGACCAGCCTGCAATGCACCGGCAATCCCCAGGTCGACCTTGAGCCTGAGCCGCCAGCCTTCGGCGCGGCATAGGATACCCAAGGTCCCGAATGACAGTTTCAGTGATCCCGCCGATCGATGCTGTGGCGCAGGCGGTGCCGGCGGCCAGCGAGTTTCGCGAGCCGCCACGCGAAGCCTGGTACTGCGCCAAGAGCAAGGGACGACTTGCTCCCGGCGCCCGCGAGAGCGTGACGATCCTTGGCGAACAGATCGTGATCGGTCGCAGGCGCAGCGGTGAAGTCTTCGCTTTGCGTGATCGTTGCCCGCATCGGGGCGCGCCGCTATCGCAAGGACAATTCGACGGGGTGGCTCTCACATGTCCCTTCCATGGCTGGCGCTTCGGCACGGACGGACAGTGCCTGGCAATGCCGACCCTGGTTCATGATGATGCGACGGATCCCGGACAGGTCAGGGTCCAGGGCTTTCCGGTGCGAGAGGCGGACGGCATCATCTGGGTCTATCTGGGCTCGCAGCCGGCCGAGGCCCCGCCGGTTCCCGAGCTGATGCTGCAGCGCGTACCGCGGTGCCGCGTGTCCGTTTCCGTGCTGGTCGAGGCCTCCTACGATCTATGCGTGCTCAGCCTGATCGATCCTGGCCATGTCGGCTACGTCCATAATTCCTGGTGGTGGCGGCCAACCGCGACGGCGCGGGAGAAGACCAAGGACTTCGCCCCTCTGCCATTTGGCTTCCGGATGACGGCCCATAGGGCAGCGGCGAACTCCAGGGGCTATCGGTTGCTCGGCCGGCCGCAGACCGAAGTGGATTTCCTGTTGCCGGGACAACGGATCGAGCGGATCACCGTGGGCAACCGTACCATCGTGAACGCGACCTTCGCGACGCCGATCGATGCGAAGCGGACGCTGCTGACGAATGTGCTGCTCTCCGACCTGCCGCAACTGGTGCCGCTGGCCCTGCCGATCCGCTGGGCCGCCCGGGCCTTTCTGCGTCAGGACCAGGATATCCTGGAACTTGCCCAGCAGGGTCTCGAGCGCAAGCCGACAATGCTGCTGATGGGTCAGGCCGACCGGCTGGCGCAATGGTATTTCCGGCTGAAGCGTGACTATGCCGCGGCCCGGCGCACGGGCGTGGCATTTCAGAACACGCTGGCACCCGAGCGTTTGCGCTGGCGCACCTGACGCTGTTGCAAGCCTCGTTGATCAGGGCCGGGACGCTCGGCCCGGCCGCTGACTGATCAAGACTATCGGCGCCTCGCTCTGATCGGGCTCAGCCAGCCTGATCGGTTTCGCGCGCGACCGAGCCGTTCTCTTTCATCGCGCGGTCCGGTCCGCGCTGCAGCGGTGAACGCCGCAGCGCGTGAGGGACAAGCCCGATCAGAGACCGAGCTTCTTCTTGCGCTGGCCGAGTGTCCGCAGGCGCAGCGCGTTCAGGCGGATGAAGCCCGCCGCGTCGCGGTGATCATAGGCGACTGCGCCCTCCTCGAAGGTCACCAGATCCTGGTCGTAGAGCGAATAGGGGCTGGAGCGGCCGACAACGTGGACGCCGCCCTTGTACAGCTTCAGGCGAACCTGGCCGGCGACGAATTCCTGGCTCTTGTCGATCAGCGCCTGCAGCATCTCGCGCTCAGGCGAGAACCAGAAGCCATTATAGATCAGCTCCGCATATTTCGGCATGATCTCGTCCTTGAGATGGGCCGCGCCCCGGTCGAGCGTGATCGACTCGATCGCCCGGTGCGCCGCGTGCAGGATCGTGCCGCCGGGCGTCTCATACATGCCGCGCGACTTCATGCCGACGAAGCGGTTCTCGACGAGATCGAGGCGGCCGATGCCGTTGTCGCGGCCGAGATCGTTCAATTTCGCCAGGAGCGTGGCGGGTGAAAGCGAGACGCCGTCGATGGCGACCGCATCACCCTTGGCGAAGTCGATGGTGATATAGGTCGGCTTGTCCGGCGCATCCTCGGGCGAGATCGTGCGCGAGTAGACGTAATCCGGCACTTCCTGCGCCGGGTCCTCCAGCACCTTTCCTTCCGAGGAGGCGTGCAGCAGGTTGGCGTCGACCGAGAAGGGCGCTTCGCCGCGCTTGTCCTTGGCGATCGGGATCTGGTGCTGTTCGGCGAAGGCGATGAGCTGCTCGCGCGAACGCAGGTCCCATTCGCGCCAGGGCGCGATCACCACGACATCGGGCTTCAGCGCATAGGCGGTGAGTTCGAAGCGGACCTGGTCGTTGCCCTTGCCGGTTGCGCCATGAGAGATGGCGTCCGCGCCGACCCTCTCGGCGATCTCGATCAGCTTCTTGCCGATCAGCGGGCGAGCGATCGAGGTGCCGAGCAGGTAGACGCCTTCATAGGCGGCATTGGCCCGGAACATCGGGAAGACGTAGTCGCGGACGAATTCCTCGCGCAGGTCCTCGATATGGATGTTCTCGGGCTTGATGCCGAGCAGCAGCGCCTTCTGGCGAGCGGGCTCCAGCTCCTCGCCCTGGCCGAGATCGGCGGTGAAGGTCACCACCTCGCATTCATAGGTGGTTTGCAGCCATTTCAGGATGATCGAGGTGTCAAGGCCGCCGGAATAGGCGAGCACGACCTTCTTCACGCGCTTGTCGGACATCGATGATCTTCCTGCTCTGACGGCATGTTTCCATGCCGGGGACGCTTCGACTGTGGATGGCCCTGTTTTCGGCTCAATGGCGCACTATCGCAGCCCTCGGGACGACGCAATCGGAACCTTCTGATCGATCAAACGTCATCCCGTGATGGGTCGGTATCAACGATGCCGATTGTGCAACACGCGTCCTGCGTGCTTGCAGTCGCGCCGCGACAGGTCGAAGCTTCCCGAGCGCGACTCAAACCGATGACCGACCTGGAGGCTGAATGCCGAATCGTCCCGTCCTCGACTTCTGGTACGAGTTCGCGTCACCCTATTCCTTTCTGAGTGCCTTGCGGGCTGAAGCCGTGGCAGACGAAGCGGGAGTGGCGCTGCGTTGGCGGCCCTTCCTGCTTGGACCGATCTTTGCCGGCCAGGGCTGGACGACGTCACCTTTCAACCTGTTCCCGAACAAGGGCCGCTATATGTGGCGCGATCTCGAGCGCCAGACCGCCCGTGCCGGCA
This sequence comes from Allobosea sp. 05T433, assembly GCF_056396065.1. NCBI lineage: Bacteria > Pseudomonadati > Pseudomonadota > Alphaproteobacteria > Hyphomicrobiales > Alloboseaceae > Allobosea > Allobosea sp. 05T433. Next base: position 12,470 of record NZ_JBFTKS010000021.1, read on the forward strand.
TCAAGCTTGTCCGGCCCAACCCGTTTCCGCAGAATTCCCTCGTCGCGGCGCGCGTCGCGCTCGCAGGGCGCGAGGCGGGCTGGATGCCCGCCTTCTCGAAGGCGCTGTTCAGGGCTGCGTTCTGCGAGGGACGAAACATTGCCGAGGAAGCCGTACTGGTCGCGGCGCTGAAGGAGGCTGGCGCGGATCCCGGCTCCGCGTTCTCGGCCTCGCGAAGCGAGGAGGTCAAGGGCAGGCTGAAGGCCGAGACCGAACTCGCGAAATCGCTCGGGATCTTCGGCGCTCCGGCCTTCGTCACTGGCGATGGCGAATTGTTCTGGGGAGATGATCGGCTGGGGGAGGCCCTCCGCTGGGCCCGGGATGGGTGTTAGATCATGGGGCCGGATCCTGTATCCGGTCCGGTGAACCAACCTTCTGTGTGTGCACCGGCTTTCCAAAGGACTGCAATCCACTTGTCGGACCGATGCCTTGAGCACGAGGCTGCCGCGGGTCAGTCCTGCGGCCTGGCGCCCCACGGACCGCGCGCCGTCCCGACCATGGTCGGCAGATCCTGACGCTCTGACATCCTGGGCGGATGCGGCGGCATCGCCGGCATCCGGCCGCCTGCCGTCTCGACGAGTGCCTGCACGCGTTTGGTGATCGAGGGATGTGTCGAGAACAGGTCGGCGAAATCGTCGGGATCGTTCTCGAAGCACATGTCCATGACGCCCGACGGCACTCCGTCGATATCGGCGCGCCCGGCGATCTTGAGCAGCGCGGAGATCATCGCGTCCGGATTCTTGGTCAGTTCGACCGCCCCGGCATCGGCCAGATACTCGCGCGAACGCGACAGAGACAGGCGGATCACCACGGCGAGCAGCCAGGAGATTGCGATGATTGCGACGCCGAGCAGGATGGCGACGCCGTTGCCTTTCTTGTCATCGTTGGACGAGACCCGCACGCGCCCCACGCTGCGGAAGATGATCTCGCCGATGAGCGAAATCACGCCTGCGATCACCACGGCGATGATCATCATCCGGACGTCGCCATTGCGGATATGGGTCAGCTCATGCGCAAGAACGGCCTCGATCTCATCATCCGTGAGGGTCTGGATCAGGCCGGTCGTGACCGTGACGGTGAACTGCTTGTCGTTGACGCCGCTGGCGAAGGCATTGAGGGCTTCGCTTTCAACGATCGAGAGCTTGGGCACGGTGAGCCCCCGCGAGATGCAGAGGTTCTCCAGCATCCGGTAGAGCTTGGGGTTCTGTTCCCGCGTCACGCCTTTGGCGCCGGTGACCGCGCCGATCAGCCCGACATTGATCTTGAAGCCGATGAAGACCCAGGCCGTGGCCGCGAGCGTGATGAACGGAAACCAGGACCAGAACAGGTGGATCGTCTCTGAATAGACGCTCTGTCCGCGCGCGACCCCACCATAGCCATAGGCAATCAGGATCAGGCCGTAGCTTGTCAGATAGACCAGCAGGAACAGCCCGGCGATCAGGAAACCCGACCGGATCCGGTTGTTGCGCATATGGGTATAGAGCCCGAAGGCCTGACCCGGCATGGCGCCGCTCCGTTGCCGCTCTCGAGCCGGTCAGAACTTCACAGTGGGGGCGACATCGAGCTGCGCGCGTGCTTGCTCGCCGACATCGAAGAACTCCCGCGGGGTGAAACCCATCTGCGGCGCGAAGAACACGGCCGGAAAAGCCTGGATCGCAGCGTTGAACTCGCCGACGGCGTTATTGAAGAAGCGCCGCGCCGCCGCGAGCTTGTCCTCGACATTGCTGAGTTCGCTCTGGAGCTGCTGGAAATTGGCGCTTGCCTTGAGGTCGGGATAGGCCTCGGAAAGAGCGAGCAGGCGGCCCAGCGCGCCGGATAGCTGCTGTTCCGCGGCTGCCTGCGCTTGCGGGCCTTGGGCCGACAGGGCCGCGTTGCGTGCCTTGACGACCGCGTCGAAGGTCTCGCGCTCATGCGAGGCGTAACCCTTTACGGTCTCGACAAGGTTCGGGATCAGATCGTGGCGCTGCTTCAGCTGGACGTCGATATCGGCGAAGGCCTGGTTGACCCGCTGCCGCATCGCAACGAGCCCGTTATAGGTCATGACAAGATAGATGGCAGCGGCCGCAAGGAGCCCGAGAACGATCCAGCCCATGAATTTCTCCTCAGCGCCGGACAGCGCGGCGCGCAAGGTGGCATGAAGAGCAACTCTGGGGAAGCGGGGCCGGGCGCCGAGTTGTAAGGACCTAGGGAGCGCCGACGTCCCGTTTTGTTTCCTCCACATGCCACCATCCGGGCCGCCCGTCGCGATAGCTGTGGGAGGTCGGCATCAGCTCCGCCGAGAGCGGCTTGTCGAAACAGCCGAGGAGCAGCGCCATGACGGGATCGTCATCGACTGCGCCGATGCTGCTTCCACAGGCCGGGCAGAAGGCCCGGCTCGAATAGTCCGACGAACGGAAGAGCGACGGTGCCCCGCCGGGGCCGGTCCAGGCGATTGCGTCCCTGGCGAACTCGACCCAGGCGACTGTCAGTGCTCCGGTATGGCGCTGGCATAGGGTGCAGGAGCAGGTGTGCGGCTTCTCGGCCGGGCCCTTGGCCTCGAAGCGGATCGAGCCGCAAAGGCATCCGCCGGTATAGTGCGTCGGCCTGGCCGTTCGCCGGTCGTCATGATTCACTGCCCCAACTCCCGCGGTGTCCTCACCGCCGGTTCGCCCTATCCCGTCGCCGCGTGGACTGGAACCCCCATCGGTCATCGGAGTATGTCCAACGCGATTGCCGAGTGCTGCGGAGCGATGAATGACTGGATGTGACATGGCCGAAATCACGATCCGCCTCGCCGTGCCGCAGGACGCCGGCCGCCTTCCGGAGGTCGAGCGTTCCGCCGGCCAGATTTTCCGAACCGTACCAGACCTGGCCTGGATCGCGGACGATGCCGTGATGTCGGCCGAGCCCCATCTCGTCAGCATCGTCGCTGGCACGAGTTGGGTTGCTCTTGACGTGACAGGCGAGGTCGTCGGCTTCCTCAGTGCCGAGCGGATCGACACCGAATTGCATGTCTGGGAGCTGGCGGTCCGTGCAGACCGCCAGGGCAGGGGCATCGGCACTCACCTGGTTGGCGCAGCCATCGGCCATGCCAGGGCAAGTGGGCTGCGGGCCCTCACACTCACCACCTTCCGGGCTCTTGCCTGGAATGAACGCTTCTATGTCCGGCTCGGCTTCGTGACGCTCGAGGACGGCGCGATCGAGGGAAGGCTCCGCGCGGTCCTGGAGCGCGAAGAGATACACGGGCTTCCCATCGCGCGCCGCTGCGCCATGCGCTTCGACCTGATTGCGAGCAGCTGACGGGCAAAACTCTTGCCGTGCGTCGCTTGATCGACTACATCCGCCTCGTCCGAAGGGCCGTGATCGATCACAGCCGGGGGCGGCCTTTGAGGCTGGCTCCCGTTTGGTGTTGGAAGCGAGCTCGTCGGATACGGATCATGTTCGACGGCTCAGCGCCGCCAGCCTCCCTGCGAGGCAGCCTCCATGAGGCGCCGTCGGAGACGGTCCGGACCGCAGCACCAACCCAAACGGCGCTTGCCGGCTATCGCGGGATACGCGACCGGCGTCAGGAGAATGCATGTCAGCCGTAGAAAGCTATCACGCGGGTCGCGAGGACTTCGCCGCCCTGCTCGAGGAATCCTTCGCCCGTAACGACGCGCTTGAAGGTTCCGTTATCAAGGGCATCGTCGTCGCCATCGAGAAAGATATGGCGATCATCGATGTCGGCCTGAAGACTGAAGGCCGCGTCGCCCTCAAGGAATTCACCGGCCCCGGCCGCGACCAGGACATCAAGGTCGGCGACGAGGTCGAGGTCTATCTCGACCGGGTCGAGAACGCCCTCGGCGAAGCCGTGATCTCGCGCGACAAGGCTCGCCGCGAAGAAAGCTGGGTCAAGCTCGAGAAGGCCTATGAGGCTCGCGAGAAGGTCACCGGCATGATCTTCAACACGGTCAAGGGTGGCTACACCGTTGACCTCGACGGCGCCGTCGCCTTCCTGCCGCGTTCGCAGGTCGACATCCGTCCGATCCGCGACGTCGGCCCGCTGATGGGCCAGCCGCAGCCGTTCGAGATCCTCAAGATGGATCGTCGTCGCGGCAACATCGTCGTTTCGCGCCGCACGGTTCTCGAAGAGACCCGCGCCGAGGCCCGTTCCGAGCTGGTCGCCAGCCTCGAAGAGGGTCAGGTCATCGACGGCGTCGTCAAGAACATCACCGAATACGGTGCGTTCGTTGACCTCGGCGGCATCGACGGCCTGCTGCACGTGACCGACATGGCCTGGCGCCGCGTCAACCATCCGTCCGAGGTCGTAACCATCGGTCAGACGGTCAAGGTCAAGATCATCAAGATCAACCAGGAGACGCACCGCATCTCGCTTGGCATCAAGCAGCTGCTGGCCGATCCGTGGGATGGCATCGCCGCCCGTTATCCGGTCGGTGCGCGCCTCAAGGGCCGCGTCACCAACATCACGGACTACGGCGCGTTCGTCGAAGTGGAGCCGGGCATCGAAGGCCTCATCCACGTCTCCGAGATGTCGTGGACCAAGAAGAACGTCCACCCCGGCAAGATCGTCTCGACCTCGCAGGAAGTCGACGTCGCGATCCTCGAGGTCGATCAGGTCAAGCGCCGCATCTCGCTCGGTCTCAAGCAGACCCTGCGCAATCCGTGGGAGGTCTTCGCCGAGACCCACCCGTCGGGTTCGGTGGTCGAGGGCGAGGTCAAGAACAAGACCGAGTTCGGTCTCTTCCTGGGTCTCGAAGGCGACATCGACGGCATGATCCATCTCTCCGATCTCGACTGGAACCGTCCGGGCGAGCAGGTCATCGAAGAATACAAGAAGGGCGATATGCTTCAGGCTGTCGTTCTCGATGTGGACGTCGAGAAGGAGCGCATCTCGCTCGGCCTGAAGCAGCTTGGCGGCGATCCCTTCGTGGATGCCGGCGAGTTCAAGAAGGGCCAGGTCGTCACCTGTGAGGTGATCGAGGTCAAGGAAGCCGGTCTCGACGTCAAGATCACCGGCACCGACATGACCACCTTCATCAAGCGCGCCGAAATCGCACGCGAGCGCTCCGAGCAGCGCCCCGAGCGCTTCGCGGCTGGCGAGAAGGTCGATGCCCGCGTCATCCTGTTCGACAAGAAGGCTCGCAAGATCCAGGTGTCGATCAAGGCGCTGGAAATGGCCGAAGAGAAGGAAGCGATCGCTCAGTTCGGCTCGTCCGACTCCGGCGCCTCGCTTGGCGACATCCTCGGCGCGGCCCTCAAGAAGGCCAGCACCGAGAAGAAGTGATCTTCGGGCCGCGTCTCGCGGCCTGACACATCCATCAGCCCGCGCGGAGAAATCCGCGCGGGCTTTTGTTTCGGCGAAAGGAAGCGGCATGAACGACATCGCGATCGGCATCGATTTCGGCACCACCAACAGCGTGGTCGCCCTGGCACGGCCGGATGGTTCGGTCTCGACCCGCAGCTTTGCGACGAAGCAGGGCGCCGTCGACGCCTACCGCTCGGCGCTGATGTTCTGGCGTGAGGGCCGGCCGCCGCAGGCCCGTGTCGTGCATGTCAGCGGACCTGATGCGCTCGACATGGCGCTGGGCATGACGACCGAGCATCGCTTTCTGCAATCGCTGAAGACGCATCTGTCCAGCCGCGCCTTCCAGGAGACGCGCCTGTTTGGAAAGCTGTATCGGCTCGAGGACCTGATCGGCGTCTTCCTCGCCGATCTCAGTGCCGGGCTCGACGATCTCTCGGAGACGCCACTGATCTCGGGCCGCCCGGTCGTCTTCGCCGGCGAGCGCCCGGACGAGGAACTGGCCGTGAAGCGCCTCTCGGCCTCCTATGCGAAGGCTGGCATGCCCAAGGTCGATTTCGCCTATGAACCGCTCGGCGCGGCCTACTGGTATGCGCGCGACCTGAAGACGCCCCAGACCATGCTGGTCGCCGATTTCGGCGGCGGCACGAGCGACTTCTCCGTGATGCGCTTCGAGCCTGGCGGGGCAGGGCGGCTGGAAGCGATCCCGCTCTCGCATGCCGGTGTCGGCGTCGCCGGTGACACCTTTGACTATCGCATCATCGAACACGCCGTTTCGCCGCGGCTCGGCAAGGGCTCGCAGTATCGTTCCTTCGAGAAGCTGCTGCCGATTCCCGCCCATTACCACGCGGCCTTCGCGCAGTGGCACAGGCTCTCGCTGATGAAGAGCCGCGAGACCATGGCCGAGCTCAAGGCGCTGATCCGCGACGCGGTCGAGCCCGGCAAGCTCGAGGATCTGCTGACCGTGATCGAATACGATCTTGGCTATGAACTCTATCGCGCCGTCTCGGCGGCCAAGGTTGCGCTGTCGTCGCAGGACGAGACCGTGCTGAACTTCCGCCAGATGGATGTCAGCATCGAGGGGACGATCCGCCGGACGGATTTCGAAAGCTGGATCGCCGAGGACGTCGCGTCGATCGAGGCGGCGCTCGATCGCGCCCTCGTCGAAGCCAAGGTCGAATCCGGTGCGATCGAGGCCGTCTTCATGACCGGCGGAACATCGCATGTCCCGGCCGTGCGCGCCCTGTTCGATCGTCGCTTCGGCTCGGAACGTGTTCACATCGGTGACGCCTTCCGGTCTGTCGCGAGCGGCCTTGCGCTATTGGCGCTCGATCGGCAAAGAGCGACGCTCGACGCCTGAGGCCGAGCGTCGCCTTGCCCCGTCGCTGCGGCGAGGCTACATCACGGGCCCAGCCAGCGTCCGTGACCACAGGAGCGTTTACCCCATGTCGTCCGATGCAGACCTGCTCGCCGACCGCCGCAACCTGCGGCGTAAGCTGACGCTCTGGCGCCTGCTCGCCGTTCTTGGCGTCATCGCGGCGGCTGTCGTCGCGGGGCTGGCCTGGAGCGGCAACGCGCCCGGTTCGACCTCCCGCGCGCATATTGCGCGGGTCACCATTTCGGGTTTCATCTCAGGGGACAGGCGCACGCTCGATCTCATCAAGTCGCTCGAGGACAGTCGGGCGTCCGCCGTCGTGGTTCGGATCGACAGTCCCGGCGGCACCACCAGCGGTTCCGAGGCCTTGCACATCGCGCTGCGCAGTCTGGCGGCCAAGAAGCCGATGGTGGCGGTCGTTGACGGGCTCGCCGCCTCGGGCGGCTATATCGCGGCCATGGGCGCGGACCGCATCGTGGCGCGCCAGACCTCGCTCGTCGGCTCGATCGGCGTGCTCTTCCAGATTCCCAATGTCGGCCGCCTGCTCGACACCGTCGGGGTCAAGGTCGAGGAGATCAAATCGAGCCCGCTGAAGGCGGCGCCGAACGGCTTTGAGCCGACCTCGCCTGAGGCGCGCGCCGCGCTGCAACGTGTGGTCGAGGATAATTACGATTGGTTCAAGCGCCTCGTCGGGGACCGCCGCAAGCTCGGAGAGACCGAGATTGCCGTCGTATCGGACGGCCGCGTCTATTCCGGCCGGCAGGCCGTCGGCCTTAAGCTGGTCGACGAGATCGGCGGCGAGCCGGAGGCGATCGCCTGGCTCGAGCGCGAGAAGAATGTCGCGAAGGATTTGCCGGTGCGTGACTGGCGCCGCCGCAACGAGGCCTCCGCCTTTGGTCTGTGGAGCGCTGGCGAGGCGATGGCCCGCGCAGCCGGTCTGGAATCGCTGGCCGTGATCCTTGCGCGGGCTGCCGATCAGCCGGTTGGCCTGCGGCTTGACGCGCCCTTGGCGCTCTGGCAGCCTGTCGCCGAAAAGTGATGTTGATACAATCGGTTATATTGGACACATGATAAAATCTGAACTCGTTCAACGCATCGCCGAGCGCAACACTCACCTCTACCAGCGCGATATCGAGAACATCGTCACGGCTATCCTCGACGAGGTCGTCAAGGCGCTGGGGCGTGGTGACCGTGTCGAACTGCGCGGCTTTGGTGCATTCTCCCGCAAGGCCCGCGCCGCAAGGGTCGGCCGCAACCCTCGCACCGGCGATGCGGTCGAGGTCGAAGAGAAGTTCGTGCCGGTCTTCAAGACCGGCAAGGAGCTTCGCCAGAGGCTGAACGGCAAGCACTGACATCCAGCCGGATGTCAGGCTCGCTCGTGCGGCACGCGAGGAAAAATCCATGAAAGCTTTCTTCAAGGCGCTGATCCTCGTGCCGGTCGCCTTGGCGATCGTCCTCTTCTCGATCGCGAACCGGGGCCCGGTGCGGGTCTCGCTCGATCCGTTCAGCCGCGACGCGCCGACGCTGGCCTTCGATCTTCCGCTCTTCGCCGTGGTTCTGGCCGCGATTGCTGCGGGGGTCCTGATCGGCGGCCTCGCCTCATGGATCGCGCAGGGCAAGCATCGCAAGGCGGCGCGACGCAATCGTCGCGAGGCCGAGGCTCTGCGCAGCGAGGCGCAGTCATTGCGGGCCGCTGTGCCCGATTCCGCCCTGCCGGCTCTGACCAGCCGCAACAACTGATTGACGAAAGACAGATGCGCGTTATCCCCGCGGCGGAGATCGACCGCCTTCTCACTTTCCCCGCCTTGATCGATGCGCTGGATGGAGCCTTTCGCGGCGACATCGTCACGCCTGTGCGCCATCACCACGAGATCGAACGGCCGGCCGATCATGCCACGCTTCTGCTGATGCCGGCCTGGACCGGGCCGACCGCGCCGGAGGCTTTCCTCGGCACCAAGGTCGTCACGGTCTATCCGTCGAACGGCTCGCTGAGCCTGCCGAGCGTGATGGGCACATACTTGCTCATGAACGGTTCGACGGGCGCGCCGCTCGCCGCGCTTGATGGCGCGCGCCTCACGGCCTGGCGGACGGCCGCGGCCTCCGCGCTCGCCGCACGCAAGCTCGGGCATCCCCATGGCAAGCGCATGCTGATGGTCGGCTCGGGCGCGCTGGCGCCTTTCCTGATCAAGGCGCACGGTGCCGTGCGCGATTTCGAGGATATCGCCATCTGGGGCCGCCGGCGCGAGGGAAGCGAGGCGGTGGTGGAAGCCCTGGCCGCGGAGGGTATTACCGTGCGCGTCAGCGACGACCTCGAGGGCGACGCACGGCAGGCCGACCTGATTTCCTGCGCGACTCTGTCGCGAGAGCCCATTGTCATGGGCCGCTGGCTGAAGCGCGACGCCCATCTCGACCTCGTGGGCGCCTTCAATCTGTCGATGCGCGAGGCCGATGACGAGGCTCTGCACCGTGCGCGCGTCTTCATCGACACTGAAGCCGCCCTGGTGGAGGGCGGGGATGTGGCGGTCGCGATCAAGGCCGGTGCTTATGAGGCGGACAAGGTCGCCGGCACGCTGGCTCAACTGTGCCGCGGCGAAGTCGCCGGGGCCAATGAGGACGGCGAGATCACGCTGTTCAAGTCGGTCGGTACCGCGATCGAGGATCTCGCCGCGGCCATGCTGGTCTGGCACCTCGCCAATCCTAGCTGAATCCCGTCAGACACGGACGGGCACGCCCCCGATTGCACCTAGCAGCCAAAGCACCAGAACGACCATCAGAACGACGCCGACGACACCGCCGAGGCCGGCATTGCCGTAGCTGCGATGGCCATAATACCCGCCGCCGCCGAGCAGCAGGATGACCAGCAGAACGATAACGAGTGTAGACATGACGCGCCCCTCTCCCTGTCGCATCGCGCTGCCGCGATGCGACAGGATGCGACAGGGAAACGTCTGGGGTGTACCGAGAGTTCCCCAGGAGTGCCGCTTACTCCACCTTGACGCCGACCTCGCGGATCAACTCGCCCCACTTCTTCATTTCCGCCTGCAGAAAGGCGCCGAGCTCTGCCGATGTGTTGCCGACGGGTTCGGCCGCCAGAAGGTCCATCTTGGCCCGAAGCGCTGGATCGGCGAGCCCGGCCTTGGTGTCGGCATGGATCTTGTCGATGACGGCCTGCGGGGTCTTTGCCGGAGCGAAGAGCGCGAACCAGGAGGAGACATCGAAGCCCGGAACGACGTCGGCAATCGGCGCGAATTCCGGAGCGGTCGCCGAGCGCCTCGCCGTGGTGATGCCGAGGCCGCGGATCGACCCCGAGCGGACATGGGGCAGCGCCTGGGTGATGTTGTCGAAGATCAGGTCGACCCGCCCGCCGATCAGGTCCTGCGTTGCCTGCGCGGTTCCGCGATAGGGCACGTGGACCATCTTGGTGCCGGTCAGCTTCTGGAACAATTCGCCGGAGAGATGGACCGAGGTCCCGACGCCGGATGAGGCATAGGTCAACTTGCCGGGATTGGCCTTGGCATAGGCGACGAGCTCAGCCGTGTCCTTGACCGGGAGATCCTTGTTGACGACCAGCAGGTTCGGCACCAGCGCAACCATGGTGATGGGGGCAAGATCCTTGGCCGGGTCGTAGTTCAGCTTGGCGTAGAGATACTGGTTCGTCGCCATGCCGACGGAGACGATCAGGAAGGTGTCGCCATTGGGCTCCGCCTTGGCGACGACATCGGTGCCGATATTGCCACCGGCACCGGGCCGGTTCTCGACGACGATGTTTGTGCCCCATGCCTGGCCGAGCTTGTCGGCGACGAGGCGCCCAAGCACGTCCGTCGCTCCCGCTGGCGGGAAGGGCACGACGAGTTTCAGCGTCCGGCCCTGCGGCCAGGAGCCCTGCGCAAAGCTCGCCGTGCCGGGCAAGGCCAGGCTTGCACCAAGCCCTCCAAGCAGCGCGCGGCGGTTGATCGTGGTGTCCGTCATCAGCGTTATCTCCTCCCATGGGCGCGCGATCTTCTTCTGGGCGAAGGCGCCCGATCGCTGCGTAGCCAAGGCTGCAACCCTGCGTAGGCGTTGTCCATGCCTGATACGTGTGACGTTTCTCGTGCTTGACCTGATCTCCAAAACCCGGCGTTCTCGGGCGATGCAGAGCACGAATCGCCCGCTCCTGGCCCTGTCCGCCTTGCTCCTGGCCGCGCTGACGGCACCGGTCGTGCATGCGCAGTCGACTGCGGAGGAGGAAGCGAAGCGCCGGACGGCCAATATCGCGGCCTTTCCCGAGGCGGCGCGTGCCCTGTTCGGGCAGAAGACGACGCCGGCCAGCATGCAGGCCCGTGCCATCGGCTCCTATGCGAGGGGGTGTCTTGCCGGTGCGACGACGATGCCGGTCGACGGCGAAAGCTGGCAGGTGATGCGGCTGGCCCGGAACCGCAATTGGGGCCATCCTGCGCTGATTTCCTATCTGGAGACGCTTGCCCGCAACGTCCCCAGGATCAACGGCTGGCCCGGCCTGCTGGTTGGCGACATCTCCCAGCCGCGCGGCGGCCCGATGCTGACCGGCCATGCTTCGCACCAGATCGGCCTCGATGCCGATGTCTGGCTCACGCCGATGCCGAAGCAGCGCCTCGACAGTGACGCGCGCGAGAATATGTCGGCGGTGAACATGGCGCGAGCCGACTGGCGCGATGTCGACCCGAAGAACTGGACGCCCGCCCATACCAGGCTGATCAAGTCCGTGGCTGCCGAAGCGCGTGTCGAGCGCATCTTCGTCAATCCCGCGCTCAAGGTTGCATTGTGCCGCGAGGCTGGTGCGGATCGCTCATGGCTCGAGAAGGTCAGGCCGATGTGGGGCCATAACTACCATTTCCATATCCGGCTGAGCTGTCCGGCGGGAATGGAGGGGTGCTCCGGCCAGGAGCCGCCGAATTTTGGCGACGGCTGCGGCGCGGAACTGACCGGCTGGGTCGAGCGGCAATACAAGGCGATCTTCAATCCGCCCAAGCCGCGCCCGGGACCGAAGCCCAAACCGAAGCCGCCGATGTCCGTCGATGCATTGCCGGCGGAATGTCGGCAGGTGCTGGTCTCGCGCTGACGCTGCCCTCAGTAGCGCCGGCCGCCGCCGGTTTGCGCCCGGCCGTAAGCGAAGGGGTCGTTGCCTGGCGAGATCTGCGGCTGTGCCTGCTCCTCGCCCTGCATGTCCATGACGCCATTGCCCTCATCATCGCCTACGATCAGTTCTTCGGCCGGCGGGACGGAGCCCGGCAGCCTCAGCGGGCCTTGCGCCGCGCTCGGTGGTGTCTCCGGTCGGTAGCGCGGCGGGTTGAGCGGCTGCTCGTCGAGATAGCGCCGCTGTGCATCGAGGCTCTGGCCGCCTTGATGGTTTGCGACCGGATAGCCGCCGTTGACCGCGCCGGGGGGGCGCAAGCCGTCGCTGGGCTGCCGTAGCATGCTGCCTGAGGCGCCTGCCACCATGGGTGGGAGGTTGTCGCGCATGGACTTCTGCGCGGTCGAATAGGTGCGTGCCGGGTCCGGCGGCGGCAGGTTGTAGTTCGGGGTGTATTTGATCACCGGCTTGCAGATCTGCCGGCCCTTGGCGTGGCGCGCCAGATCGATGTGGAAGTGATCGTAGTGGAACATGTCCGCACCCGGCCCGAGCACGGTCGAAAACTGCTGGCAAGCGCCGACGAAAACCTCGCGCAGGAAGGCCTGCTCTTCAGGCGAGCCGTGCCAGCCGTCCTTGACGGTGATGTTGCGCCCGTCATTCAGCCGGAAGGAGAACACGTCGACGGCATTGCCGAAGGCATGCTCGGATGTGCGGCTGGTGCCGGTGCCGTTGTTCATCGCCCGGCAGGAATAGGAGCCTGCCCTGAGCTCGATCACCTGCGCGCCGAGTACGTTCTGCGCCGCTGGTTGCACCACTTCGGCCAGCCACTTGTCGGTGGTGGCGACGATGGGGCAACCGAGCGTGGCATTGCTGGTGAGGTGAACCGAGCCACCCGAGAAGGCGGAGACACGGAGCGGCCTGGTCATGCCGCAGGTGCCCGGCCCGTCGATCGGCTTCTCGCGCAGGCTGACATAGGACGAGAGCGGGACCTGACGGGAGGCCATGCAGGCGGCTTCCGCCTGGTCGCGCCAGGCGGCACGCTGTGCTTTCTGGAACTTGCCGCAGCCGGCAAGTCCAGTGGCGCCGATGACGCCGAGCGCGAAGAGGGCGAGATGAACGCGTCGCATGACCGATCAAATGCGACCCGGTTGGTGAACGGTTTCTCAACCCAGTGAGCCCCGTACGCCACAGGCGGATTAACTTTGGAGCGGCGGTTAACGAGTGGTTAGCGGGCCAGTCCGGCCTGACCTAAGGCGATCCGGCGCATCGACGTCATGCGCCAAGGGGGATGTCCGGCGGTATCGCAGCGCGCTGAAATCATGCCAGCATCTGCTCTCAGCATCGGCCCCTAAAAGTGGAATGCAGTTTTTGGGAAAGCCGATGCAACGCAGAAGACATCGGCCCCTAAACGTGGAACGCGGTTTTCGGGAAAGCCGATGCAGACACAGGTGGTTGGATCATCGATCCGACGATCCAACCAAAGCCAGCCCTTCGAGGATCTCGCATGCTGTCCGTTCGCGCCATTGCCCATCAGGTTTCCAGCGGCGCCGTGAGCGCGTCGGCCGCGCTGGCCGATTGCGCCACCCGCATCGCTGCCAAGGAGCCCGACATTCGCGCCTTCGCCAGTCGGCCCGAACGGCTGGAGCCCGGCTCCGGCCCGCTCGCGGGGGTCGCATGCGGCGTCAAGGACATCATCGACACCGCCGATCTGCCGACCGGCATGGGCTCCCCGATCTATGATGGCTGGCAACCGCGCGCCGACGCGCCGATCGTGATGGCGCTCAAGGCCGCCGGGGCGACAATCGCGGGCAAGACCCACACCACCGCCTTTGCCTTCCTCGATCCGGCGCCGACGCGCAATCCGCATGATCTTACCGCGAGCCCGGGAGGGTCGTCGGCAGGTTCGGCGGCGGCGGTCGCAGCCGGTATGATCCCCTTGGCGATCGGTACGCAGACCGGGGGCTCGGTCATTCGGCCCTCGTCCTATTGCGGTGTCGCAGGCATCAAGCCGTCCTATGCGTTGCTGCCGACCGTCGGCATCAAGCCCTTCTCCTGGTCGCTCGATACCGCCGGGCTGATGGCAGCGAGCGCCGACGATCTGGGTTTTGCACTCGCTGCCCTGACGGGCCGGCCTGAGCTGGACGCTGACATGGCGAGGCTGGAGGGCTCGCGGATCGGCGTGACGCGCCAGCCCTTTGCCGGGGAGCCGGAGGCGGGTTCCGAAGCCGCGCTGGCCGCGGCTCTCGCTCTTGTCGCGAAGGCGGGAGCGACCGTGGTCGAGCTCGCGACGCCGCGGGCCCTGGTTGAAGCCTTCCACGCCCATGGCCCGCTGCAGGATTTCGAGGCCGCGCAGGCGCTCTCCTGGGAGTATCGCAACCATCGCGGCGTGATCCCGCCCAAGCTCTCGGCCTATCTCGATGCGGCGGGAGCCGTTTCGCCGACGCAGTATGACGACGCGCGTGCGCTATCGCGCCGCGGGCGTGATGCCTGCCGTGACCTCTTCGCCGGGGTCGACGTCGTCGTGAGCTATGCCGCGCCAGGCGAAGCGCCGGATACGCTGGGCTCGACCGGCGATTCCCGCTTCAACCGATTGTGGACTTTGCTCGGCACGCCATGCCTGACGATTCCAGTGACGACGGGGCCTCGCGGATTGCCGGTGGGGGTTCAGATCATCGGTCGTTTCGGAGCGGATGAGCGCGTCATCGCTGTGGCGAAGGCTTTGGAAAGACTTGTCGTCTCAAGGAGATGATCTTCTTTGTCCACAAATCAAATCAATGATTTAATGAAGTGTTAGGGATACAATAGGCTCTGCCACGCCGCCGTCATGAGGCAGCCCCCTTGCGGCCATCGTCAGTTCTGCTAGCTTCGGTGACAGGTCAATGACAAAGGAGGATGCGATGAGCCTCACGCTGAGTCTCGACCGGTTGGCGATGGGCGCGGCCTTTGTGTTCATGATCGCCATCGTGTTGGGGGCGTTCTGACTGCCGTCAGTCTTAAGTCGAATGGACCGCAAGAGCGTTTGAAAAAAGACGCCGCCGAACACGGGTTCGGCGGCGTTTTTCTTATGCCGGAATGGGTCGATCAGCTTTCCGGGCAGGGATTCTCCGTGATCTGCCAGGACATCATGTTGATGACCCGGCCGCATTCGGCGAGCCGCCGCCCCTGCGTCGTCTTGATGCAGGCGGTCAGCCCTTCCGCAATCTTCCGTCCGTCGCTCCAGCAGAAGCAGAGCGGCTCGGGCGCCTGCGCGAGCCGCGGTGGATCGAGGGCGACAGCCGGTTCACCCGCTCTCGGTGCAGTGAACGGGGCAAGTGTGAGCAGCGTGGCAAGGGCGAGGCAGCGCAGCGCGTGCGGTGCTTTCTGGCGCGGCCTCCGTGACATCCGGATCATGGCACACTCCTTCGCCGGCCCGCGCACGGGCGATTGGGCGAATGAGCCAGTTTAGCACGGCTCCGGGCCCCGCATGAAACATTGATTATTATTTTGGCTCACGCGCTTGGCCGCCCCGACCTTGCGCAAGGGCAGGGCGCGCGCCATATTTCGCGGCAGCGGGCCCAACGGGGGCTCCGGGAGGAACCATGTCACTGATTTCACTTGCTCGGCGTGGCCGGGTCGTCGCCGTGGTCGCTGGTGCGCTTTTGCTCGTTCCCGTGCTGGCCGAGGCTCGTCCTGGTGGCGGCAAGGGTTTCGGCAGCCGCGGCACGCGTACCAATTCGGCTCCGGCCCCGACGAATACAGCGCCGACGGGCGCACAGCCTTTCCAGCGTAGCGCTGCTCCGACGCCGTCTCCGTCGATGGCGGGTCCGGCCGCTGGCGCGGCGGGTGCTGCCGCACAGGCGGCGCGTCCGTCCATGGCACGTAACCTGATGATGGGCGTCGGCGCCGGCCTGCTCGGCGCTGGCCTGTTCGGCATGCTTTCGGGCTCGGGCTTCTTCAGCGGCCTGGCTTCGCTGGCCGGCATCTTCGGCTTCCTGTTGCAGATCGCGCTGATCGGCGGCCTGATCTTCCTCGCGATGCGCTTCTTCCGGCGCCGGTCCGAGCCGCAGCTCGCCACCGCTGGCGGACCGATGTCGCGTGAGGCCGCCCAGCCTCAGCCGAATCCGCGCATGTCTGCGATGGGCGGCCTCGGTGGCGGCGCGCCGCGCGCGGCGTCCAAGCCGGTCGAGATCACGCTCGCGGGCGAGGATTTCAGCAGCTTCGAGCGGCTGCTCGGCGAAGTGAACACGGCCTATTCGAACGAGAACCAGCAGGTTCTCCGCGAGAAGCTGACGCCCGAAATGGCCGGCTATTTCGCTGATGACATTGCCGAGAACGCCGCCAAGGGGCTGGTTGATCGGGTCTCCAACGTCAAGCTGCTGCAGGGCGATCTCTCGGAAGCCTGGCGGGAGGACGATTTCGAGTTCGCAACCGTTGCGATGCGCTTCAGCCTGATCAACGCGCTGACCGAGCGCGCCACCGGTCGCATCGTCGAGGGCAATGCGACCGTCCCGCAGGAGGTCACGGAACACTGGACCTTCGTGCGCTCGCGCGGCGGTGACTGGAAGCTCTCGGGCATCCAGCAGGCTGCCTGACGCGACAGGCATCGTAGCAAGGATCGACGGCCGGGAGCTTCCCCGGCCGTTTTCGTTTCGGCGCTGTGCGGGCCGGTCTTGTCGCCTTGTTCGAGCATCCACCCGGGGACGAAGGCAGAGTGGTTTCGCGTGATGCGGTGATGCTCTATAGCCGCTGCGTCACCATCCTCGACTGGTCAGGAGCTTCCCCTCATGAGCGACATGCGTCTCGTCGTTGTCGGCGCCGCCGGGCGCATGGGGCGAATGCTGATCAAGGCGATCACCGAGGCCGAGGGCTGCACCGTTTCGGCCGCGATCGAGCGTTCGGGCTCCGCTGCGCTGGGGCAGGATGCCGGCATTCTGGCGGGCTTGCCTGCACTGGGGGTGCCGGTGACCGACGATGCGCTGCCGGCCTTCGTTGAAGCTGAGGGCGTGCTGGATTTCACGGCGCCTGAGGCCACGGTCGCTTTTGCGGCCCTCGCCGCGCAGGCCCGCATCGTCCACGTCGTCGGGACCACGGGTATGGAGCCGGTCCATCTCGCCAAGCTCGAGGCGGCTGCGCGCCATGCTGCGATCATCCGCTCCGGCAATATGAGCTTGGGCGTGAACCTGCTGGCAGCCCTGGTCCGCAAGGTTTCTGCCACGCTGGGTACGGACTGGGATATCGAGATCGTCGAGATGCATCACCGGATGAAGGTCGATGCGCCATCGGGCACGGCGGTGCTGCTCGGCGAGGCCGCGGCACAGGGGCGGGATGTCTCTCTCGCTGAGACCCGCGTCGCCTCGCGCGATGGCCATACCGGCGTCCGCCCTCCCGGCGCGATCGGGTTTGCGGCGTTGCGCGGCGGCACCGTCGTTGGCGATCACAAGATCATCTTCGCTGGTGCGGGCGAGCGGCTGGAACTGGCGCATGTCGCCGAGGACCGTGGCCTGTTTGCGCAAGGCGCGGTCAAGGCGGCGCTCTGGGGCAGGGGGCGTAAGCCCGGCCTCTACTCGATGGCTGACGTCCTCGGCCTCGATACCCTGTGACGGCGCGCCCGTGACCAGGCTTGCCGTCGCTCCCGGCGTATTTCATTGGCCGGGCTATCTTTCACCCCAGATGCAGTCGGCGCTGCTGGCCGAACTGCGCGAGGTTGCCCGGCAGGCGCCATTCTTCTCACCGCGGATGCCGAAGACCGGCAAGCCGTTCTCCGTGCGAATGACCAATTGCGGCTCGCTGGGATGGGTGTCGGATCTGGCCGGCTATCGTTACCAGGCCCAGCATCCCGAGACCGGCGCGCCCTGGCCGCCGATGCCGGCCGTGTTGCTCGATGCCTGGCGTGCGCTTGCCTGTTACCCGCACCCTCCTGAGGCCTGCCTGGTCAATTTCTACGAGGCGAGCGCGAAGATGGGCCTGCACCAGGATCGTGACGAGCGGGAGTTCGACGCGCCGGTGCTGTCGCTGTCGCTCGGCGACACGGCGGTCTTCAGGATCGGCGGCACGGAACGCGGCAGCAAGACCGTCTCGCTGAAACTTGCCTCGGGCGATGCATTGCTTTTCGGTGGCGAGGCGCGCCTTGCCTATCACGGGATCGACAGGATACTGGCGGGCTCGTCAGCCCTGCTGCTGCAGGGGGGGCGGATCAATCTGACCTTGCGGCGCGTGACGAAGCCAGGAGGGTGATCGGGGTGAGGCTGATCAGGCAGAACCTGAGCCAGGCAGATTCGGAAACGACCAGCCGAGCAGGATCGAGCCGGCGCGCAAGCCAAATCCGGCTGCTATGCCCCCGAGCATTACCAGGAGCGGGCTGACGCCGAGACCGGACAGGAACGCCGTCATGGTTGCCCCAGTCGCCGCCGCCGTAACGTAGAAATCCCGGCTCCATAGCACCATTGGCCTGTCGCCGGCGAGGATGTCGCGCAGGATGCCGCCGAAGGAGGCGGTCACCGCTCCCAGCGCCACCGCCGAGAGGACCGGGACGCCGGCCATCAGCGCCTTCTGCGTGCCGACGACCGCGAAAAGCGCAAGCCCCGCGGCATCGGCCCAGACGAGCATGCGCTTGCCCATCCAGCCATCAAGCGTGCCGGGACGAAAATAGGCCGTTGCCCAGGCCGCAAGCGCGACGATCGTGCAGACGATCACGTCCGACGGCGCCTGCACCCAGCCGACGCCGCGGTCGAGCACGAGATCGCGCAAGGTGCCGCCGCCGACGCCAGTGACGGTCGCAAGCAGGATGAACCCGAACGGATCCATCCCCTTGCGGACCGCGACCAGCGCTCCCGTCAATGCGAAGACGGCAACGCCGGCAACCTCCAGCACGGTTCAGTGGCCTGTATTGGTGTCGCCGCCGGCCTCGGCCGAAGGCGCCTTCGGAGCGCCGGCGGAGACGCCCACCAAGGCCGGCCGCAACACGCGCTCGCCGATCTTGTAGCCGGTCTGCACGACCTTCGAGACAAGGCCCTTGGCGATGCCGGCGTCGGGCGCCTCGAACATTGCCTGGTGCAGATGTGGGTCGAACTTCTCGCCATGGGGGTCGATGCGGCGCACGCCATGGCGTTCCAGGGTCTTCAGCAGTTCGCGTTCGGTGAGCTCGACACCTTCGACCAACGCCTTCAGGGCCGCTTCGCCCTCGGTGCGAGCGGTCTCCGGCAGGCTCTCAAGCGCGCGGCGCAGATTGTCGGCCGAACCGAGCAGGTCTCGCGCAAAGCTCGTCACCGCATAGGCCTTGGCGTCGGCAATCTCTCGCTCGGTGCGCCGACGCAGGTTCTCCATGTCGGCCAGGGTGCGCAGCAGCTTGTCCTTGAGGTCGTTGCGCTCGGCTTCGACCTGCCCGAGCTGGGCTTCGAGCCCGGACTCGAGCGGGGCCGGCTCGTTTGCCTCTTGGGCGGCCATCTGGGCGGCCATGTCCGGCTTCGGTTCGTCGGTCGCAGGGTTCCGCGTCATCGCCTCATCCAATTCAAATCATGGGGCTGGTCGTCACTCGGGAGCGCGACAGCGTTCGAGGCCGATATCGGCCTTGTGGTCCGCGAAATCAAGCACGGGCGGGCACGCGCGTCTTTCCGCCCTGCGCCTTCTCGTGGTCAAAAGCGAAAACCTCCAGCAATGCCTTGCGGATGCTGAGCTGCCGCGCCGTGCCGGTGATCTTGGCGTTGGTCAGGTCGGTCACGTAGAAAACGTCGACGGCCTTCTCGCCGAACGTGGCGATATGGGCCGAGGCAATATTGAGGTTGAGCTTTCCGATCGCGGTGGTGAGATCGTAGAGCAGGCCCGGGCGGTCGAGGCCGGAAACCTCCAGGACAGTGTGCCGGGTCGAGAGCACGTTGTCGATGATCACCTCCGGCGCGACCTGGAAAGTGGCGCCACGCGGCGGCGGCGCGCGGCGCTGCGCCACCAGATCGGCGATCTTGATCTCGCCCTTCAGCGCCCGTTCGATCGCGGCGGCGATGCGGCCGGCCCGGCGTAGCTCGTCGTCATCGCGCTCGAACGCGCGCGAGATGAAGATGGTATCGAGCACGAGGCCGTCGGTAGTCGTGAAGATCTGGGCGTCGACGATGTTGCCGCCGGCCGCGGCGCAGGCGCCGGTGACGATGGCGAGCAGGCGCGGATGGTCGGGCGCCAGAATGGTCAGCTCCGTGATGCCGCGGAACTGGTCTGTCTCGACCAGGGTTGCCGTGGTGCGCCCTTCAGCCTCGGCCCCGCGCAGGAAGCGCGCCTGCTTCTCCTGACGCGGCAGGTCGACCTTGATCCAGTAGGGCGGGTAATGGCGCGCGAGATAGGCCTCGCGTTCCTCCTCGTCCCAGTCGGCCAGCGCCGCCCTCAGCGCATCCTGTTTCTGTTCGACGCGCGCGCGGCGCTCGATGCCGGAATGACCGCCGGCCAGCACGATTTCGGTCTCATAGTAGAGCGTGCGCAGGAGTTGGCCCTTCCAGCCGTTCCAGACGCCGGGCCCGACCGCCTTGATATCGGCAACCGTCAGGATGAGGAGGAGCTTCAGCCTTTCGAGGGTCTGCACGGTGGCCGCGAAGCTCTCGATCGTCTTGGGGTCGCCGAGGTCGCGGCTCTGGGCGACGGTCGACATGTCGAGATGGTGCTGGACCAGCCAGGCGACCGTCTCGGTCTGCGCCTCGCTGAGCCCGAAGCGTGGGCAAAGCTTGCGCGCGATCCGGCTGCCGGCTTCCGAATGATCTTCCGGCTTGCCCTTGGCGATATCGTGCAGAAACAGCGCGACATAGAGCGCCCGGCGGTTGGTGATGGTCGGGAAGATCGAGTTCGAGAGCGGATGCTCCGCCTCGAGCGCACCGGCCTCGATTTCGGAGAGAACGCCGATCGACCGGATCAGATGCTCGTCGACGGTGTAGTGGTGATACATGTTGAACTGCATCATCGCGACGACGCGCCCGAATTCGGGCACGAAGCGGCCGAGCAGCCCCGACTCGTTCATGCGGCGCAGCACCGCCTCCGGCGCGCGCCGCGACGTCAGGATATCGAGAAAGATCCGGTTCGCTTCGCGGTCGTTGCGCAAATGCGGCGTGACCAGTTTGAGGGATTGCGTCACCAGGCGGCTTGCATCGGGATGAATGGCGACGTCGTTTCGGCTGGCGATCTCATAGAGCCTGAGCAGGTTGATCGGGTCGCGCTTGAAGGCGTCGCCGTCGACGACGTTGAGCCGCTGGCTCTTCAGCGTGAAGTCGGGATGGCCGAGCGCACGCACCTGCCGCCGCTTGGTGAAGGTGCCGAGCAGGCTAGACAGGCTCGCCCGCGGCTTCTGCTGGCGCGCCTCGAGGGCGGCGCAGACGATCGCGGTCAGGTCGCCGACATCCTTCGCCACCAGGAAATAGGCCTTCATGAAGCGCTCGACCGGGGCCTGGCCGCTGCGGCCGGCATAGCCGATCGCCGTCGCTACCTGCCGCTGCAGGTCGAAGGAAAGGCGCTCCTCTGCCCGGCCTGTGATGAAATGCATCCAGCAGCGCACCCGCCAGAGGAACTCCTCCGAGCGCTGGAACATCAGCAGTTCCTTGCGGTCGAACAGCCCGGCGGTGACCAGTTCATCGGCGTCATGGACGCGGTAGGCGTATTTGGCGATCCAGAACAATGTGTTGAGGTCGCGCAGGCCGCCCTTGCCGTCCTTGACGTTGGGCTCGACGAGATAGCGCGATGATCCCGCGCGGCGCACGCGTGCTTCGCGTTCGGCAAGCTTGGCTTCGGTGAAGGCGGGCGCCGAGCCTTCGACCACCTCGGCGTCGAAGCGGTGCACCATCTCGTCGAAGAGCGCCCGGTCGCCGGTGAGGAAGCGGGCCTCGAGCAAGGCGGTGCGGATCGTCATGTCGGCGCGCGCTTCGCGGATGCAGTCGTCGACCGAGCGCACGGAATGGCCGACCTTCAGCTTCAGGTCCCAGAGGGGATAGAGCATCGCTTCGACCACGCTCTCGCCCCAGGCCGTCTGCTTGTGCGGGAACAGGAAGAGCAGGTCGACATCCGATCCTGGCGCCAGTGTACCGCGGCCATAGCCGCCGACGGCGACGACCGCGATCCGCTCGGAGGAGGACGGGTTTACGGCGGGGTAGAAGTGCTCGCTCGCCGCCACATGCAGGCAGCCGACGATGCCGTCCATCATCGCCGACAGGCGCTGGGCACAGGCGAGGCCATTGCGCTCCTCGCTCAGGATTTCCTTGGCGGAGGCGTGACCTTCCTCGAGTGTATGGCGCAGGCAGGCGACCAGTTCCTGCCGCAGATCGGCGGCCGATGCCTTGCGCATCTTGCCCGCCAGCCGGGCAACGGCGGCGGCAGGGTTCGCCAGCACCTCCGCGAGGGCAAAGTAAGGGGTATCGGCGCTGATCGACACGGACGGCATGACCTTCGGATATCGCGCAGGACGGCTTCGAACCAAGCCGCTCGTAACATGGTGACGGGATTCCCAGAAACCAGAAATTACACGCAACAGAACGTGTATTATATCATTTAACAGTCTATCTGAGTTTGTTTGACAAACAGAACGATCGGACCTAGAAAGAGGACACGCGCCGATTTGAGCCACCAGCTTGCGGGCGCGAAACAAGTGCAGCTAAAGCGTGGGGTAGGATAGGCTCGACCTCTCCCGATCCCTTCGCGTCACCGAAATGGGGATCGACAATGAACGTCATCAAGGCAGTCAGCCGCCGTCTTGTACTCGCCGGGCTTGCCATGGCCGGTGCAGGTCTGGGCGCTCTCAGCGCCAATGCCCAGGCGCCGAAGGAAATCCGCATCGATTACGCCACCTACAACCCCGTCAGCCTGGTGCTGAAGGAGCGTGGCACGCTGGAGAAGGCACTCGCTTCCGAGGGCATCACGGTGCGCTGGGTGCAATCCGCCGGATCGAACAAGGCGCTCGAATTCCTCAATGCCGGCTCGATCGATTTCGGTTCGACGGCCGGCGCTGCCGCCTTGATCGGCAAGATCAATGGCAACCCGATCAAGTCGATCTATGTCTATTCGCGGCCTGAATGGACGGCGCTGGTTACCGGGGCCAAGAGCGAGATCACGAGGGTTGCCGATCTCAAGGGCAAGCGCGTCGCCGTCACCCGCGGCACCGATCCGCATATCTTCCTGGTACGGGCACTCGCTGAGGCCAAGCTGACCGAGAAGGACGTCAAGCTCGTGCTGCTTCAGCATGCCGATGGCCGCCTCGCGCTTGAGCGCGGCGATGTCGACGCCTGGGCCGGGCTCGACCCCCTGATGGCTGCAGCCGAGGTCGAGAGCGGTGCAAAGCTGTTCCACCGGAAGGCCGAGGACAACACCTGGGGCATCCTGAATGTCCGCGAGGCCTTCGCCAACGAGCATCCGGCGCTGGTCCGCAAGGTGCTGGCCGCCTACGAGGAGGCCCGTGCCTATGCGTTGGCCAACCCGGCCGAGCTGAAGAAGGTGCTCGTCGACTATACCAAGCTCTCCGACGCGGTCATCGAGCGCCAGCTTACCCGCACCGAACTGACCCATTCCGCGATCGGGCAGGCCCAGGCCGACACCATCCTTGCTGCTGGTCTCGCACTCAAGGAGGCGGGCGTCCTGCCGGCGACGACCGACGTCAAGGCGGTGGTCGACAGCCTGCTCGACCGTCGCTTCGCTGCCGCCAATAACTGAGCCCGGACGAGCAGACACAAGCCGGAACGATGAGCACGCTGGGACTCGATACGGTTGCCGAGGGTAGGGGGCGTCCGGATGTCTTCCGGAAACCCCGCGGCCTCGGTTTGGCCGGCCTGCTGCTGCCGCTTCTTCTGGCTGCTCTCTGGGAGTTCCTGGTCGGTGCCGGCTTGGCCAATGGTCGTCTGATGCCGCCGCCGAGCGTGGTCGGCAAGACGCTCTGGCAACTCGCCGTCTCGGGCGAACTCCTGACCCATGCGTCGGCCACGCTCTGGCGTGTTGCCGCCGGCTTCGGGCTGGGAGCGGCTGTCGGCACGCTGCTCGGCGCGCTGACGGGGGCCCTGCCTCTGGCGCGCAGCGTGCTCGATCCGACCTTGCAGGCTCTGCGAGCGATTCCCTCGATTGCCTGGGTGCCGCTCTTCATCCTCTGGTTCGGCATCTTCGAAGCGTCGAAAATCGCGCTGATTGCCGTTGGCGTGTTCTTCCCCGTCTATCTCGGCGTGGCGGCGGCGATCCTCTCGATCGATCGCAAGATCATCGAGGTTGGGCGCGTCTTCCGGCTCGGCCGCTTCGCCATGGTGCGGCGGGTGCTGCTGCCGGCGATCCTGCCCGCCTGGTTCACCGCGCTGCGCTCGGGCCTCGGCCTTGGTTTCATGTTCGTGGTTGCGGCCGAGATCATGGGAGCGAGCGAGGGCCTTGGTTATCTGCTTGTGGACGGCCAGCAGCTTGGCCGTCCCGACACCATCATCGCGGCCATCATCGCCTTCGCCGTGCTCGGCAAACTGGCGGATGGCCTGCTTCTCGCCATCACGCGGCCTTTCCTCGCCTGGCAGGATCTGGGTCGCGACAAGCTCTGAAAGGCATCCTCGATGCTGAGCTTCGACAGCCTCTCCAAAACCTATGCCGACGGCACACAAGCACTGTCTGCTGTCACCACCACCGTGGCCGCCGGCGAGATCCTCGCGCTTGTCGGCGGCTCCGGTTGCGGCAAGACCACCTTACTGCGGCTCGTCGCCGGGCTGGACCAACCAAGCGCCGGCCGCGTCAGCCTCGACGGCGAGGCGATCCTGGCGCCACGCGCCGATGTCGGCGTGATCTTTCAGGAGCCGCGCCTCTTCCCCTGGCTCAGTGTCTCCGAGAATGTCTCCTTCGGCCTGTCGCATCTGACGCCCTTCGCACGCGAGGGACTGGTCGCGAATGCGCTCGTGCGTGTCGGGCTCGCCGGCTACGAGAAGCGCTGGCCGCGCGAACTGTCCGGCGGGCAGCAGCAGCGCGTCGCCATCGCGCGCGCCCTGGTGACACGGCCAAAGCTGCTTTTGATGGACGAGCCCTTCTCGGCGCTCGACGCCACGACGCGGGCAAGCCTGCACGGCCATCTGCTGGCGCTCTGGGAGGAGAGCCGGCCGACCGTCGTCATGGTCACCCATGATGTCGAGGAGGCGGTGACATTGGCAGATCGCATCATCGTCATGCAGCCGAACCCCGGCCGCATCTTCGATGAATTCGACAATCCTCTCGCCCGTCCGCGCGACAGGCTCTCTCCAGCCTTCGAGGCGAGCAAGCGCGAGGTCCTGCGCACTCTCGATCGCTCCCTCGCGAACGGAGAGCCGCATCAGCACAAGGCCGCCGAGACCGCAGGCATGTGGTGGTGAGGCGCGAGACGCCCATGCCGGGTTGGGGCTGGCCCCGCGTCGGCGACAGGCTTATCACGGCGGCACATCGCCGCTCGTCTGAAGAAGGTTGAGAACCATGGACGTCACCGCGCTTCGCGCCCTCCAGGCTCCGCTCAAGGACAAATACCGCGAGGCGCCCGACGCCGCGGTGATCACGCTGAAGGCCCGTGGCGAACTCGACGACCAGCATATCGCCTGCAAGGTCGAGACCGGCCGCGCGATCGCCCTGGCCGGGCTGCACCCGGCGACCGGCGGAACCGGTGCCGAGCTCTGCTCCGGCGACATGCTGCTTGAGGCGCTGGTCGCCTGCGCCGGCGTCACGCTGAAGGCGGTCGCGACCGCCCTTGAAATCGAACTGAAGAAGGGAACTGTCAGGGCCGAGGGCGATCTCGATTTCCGCGGCACGCTCGGCGTCGTCAAGGATGCGCCCGTCGGCTTCAAGGCGATCCGCCTGTCCTTCGATGTCGAGAGCGACGCCCCACAGGACAAGCTCGACACTCTGCTCAAGCTGACCGAGCGCTACTGCGTCGTCTTCCAGACGCTGAACGTCAAGCCGGAGCTTTCGGCCGTGCTCAACCGCGGCTGATCACTCGGCGGCCTTCAGCTCGAGCCCCTTGGCGAAGGGTAGCGACGGCTCGCTCTTCGCCGGCTCATCGAATTCGAGCGCGCCGATCTTGTCGCCGCGGCTGGTGATCTTGCCGGCCGAGGTGCGGATGCCGGCGACATCCTCCTGCGCCTGGCGAAAATGCTGGTCGAGCTTCTCGGCCCGCTCGCCGAGCCGGCGGACATCGGTCAGGAGCCTGCCAACCTCGGTCTGGATGACGCGAGCCTCCTCGCGCATGCGGGCATCGCGAATGAGCGACTGCATCAGCTGGATCGCCAGGGCGAGCAGGGACGGCGACACGACCATGACGCGGGAGCGATGGGCCTTCTGGATCACGTCGTCGAAATGCTCGTGCAGGTCGGCATAGATCGATTCGGACGGCACGAAGAGCAGGGCCATGTCCTGCGTTTCGCCGGGCACGAAATAGCGCTCGGCGATATCCTTGACGTGCTGGCCGACATCGCCGCGCACGCGCACGCCCGCTGCCTTCTTTGCCTCCTCGCCACGCGCTTCGCGCAGCATGGTGAAGCTCTCCAGCGGGAATTTGGCGTCGATGACGAGGCCGCGCCCGTCTCCTGGCAGGGTGACGAGGCAGTCCGGCCGGTTGCGGTTCGAGAGCGTCGGCTGGAACGAGAAGAAGGCGGCGGGCAGCCCGTCGCGGATGATCGCCTCCATCCGGCCCTGGCCATAGGCGCCACGTGCCTGCTTGTTGGAGAGCACGTCCTTGAGGGTCACCACTTCGCTGGTCAGGTCGGTCAGGTTCTTCTGGGCAGCGTCGATGACCGCAAGCCGTTCCTGCAGCTTGCCGAGGCTCTCCGTGGTCTGCTTGACGTTCTGCTCGAGCCCGGAGCCGACCTGCTGGCGCAGGCCGTCCATCCGCTCGGCGACGAGGCGGGCAAGGTCGGCCTGCCGCGTCGAGAGAATCTCGGCCATCGTCTGCATCCGGCCCGTCATCTCGGCTTGCATGCGGTTCATCTCGGCGACCTTGTCGTCCATCTCGCGGGCGCGTTCGGCAGCGATGACGGCCTCGATCGCTCGCCCGCGCGAACTGCGCCAGAGCGACAACGCGACGAGCACAAGCAGAAACAGGCTGCTACCGGCGAAGGCAAGGGCGGCCTCGCTCCAGGTGACCGGCCGCTCGAGCAGCGTGAAGGCAATTCCGTTCATGACGGCAGATTAGCCGATTCGCGTGCGCATGCCGAACGAAAGCGGAACGGTTTGACCACCCGCCAACAAGTGCTTATGTCCGCGGCGTCAGCAAGAAAAACCGGTTCGAGCGCCCTATGGCTATTCGCCCTCTCGTCATCCTGCCCGATTCAGTCCTGCGCCAGGTCTCGAAACCTGTCGAGGCCGTCACGCCCGAGATCAAGGCGCTCGCCGCCGACATGCTCGAGACCATGTATGACGCACCCGGCATCGGCCTGGCAGCGATCCAGATCGGCGTGCCGCTGCGCCTGCTGACGATCGACCTCGCCAAGCCGGAGGAGGAGAAGGCGCCGATGACCTTCATCAATCCGGAAATCACCTGGTCTTCCAAGGAGCTGAACATCCATGAGGAAGGCTGCCTTTCGATCCCCGAATATTACGAGGAGGTCGAGCGTCCGGCGCGGGTGAAGGTTCGCTATCTCGATCTCGACGGCAAGGTGCAGGACATCGAGGCGGACGGCCTGCTCGCCACCTGCCTTCAGCACGAGATCGACCATCTCAATGGCGTGCTCTTCATCGATCACCTGTCGCGGCTGAAGCGCGAGCGTGTCACCAAGCGTTTCGCCAAGGCGGCGCGTCGCGACAGCGCGGCCTGAATGATCCGTATCGATCAGAAAGCGGCGCTGTTCGCATGAGTTTGCGCGTCATCTTCATGGGCACACCGGATTTCGCCGTGCCGACCCTGACCGAGATCATCGGCCAGGGCCACGAGGTTGTGAGTTGCTACACCCGCGCCCCGGCGCAGGCCGGTCGTGGTCTCGATCTGAAGCCGTCCCCGGTGCATCGCGCCGCCGAGCGCTTCGGCATTCCGGTGTTCACGCCGAAGACGTTGAAGACCGACGAAGCTGCCGAGGTGATCGCCTCGCATCAGGCCGACGTCGCGGTCGTCGTCGCCTATGGCATGATCCTGCCGCAGGCGATCCTTGATCTGCCGGAACTGGGCTGCCTCAACCTGCACGCGTCGCTTCTCCCGCGCTGGCGCGGCGCTGCCCCGATCCAGCGGGCCATCATGGCGGGCGATGCCGAGAGTGGCATCTGCGTCATGAAGATGGAGGCGGGGCTGGATACCGGCCCGGTCGGCATGGTCGAGAAGCTTGCGATCGGCCCCGATATGACGGCCGGCGAACTGCATGATCGGCTGGCTTCGCTTGGCGCCGACCTGATGGTGCGCGCCCTGGCTGCGCTCGGGCGTGGCGGGCTGCAGTTCACTCCACAACCCGTCGAGGGGGTGACCTACGCTGCCAAGATCGCCAATGCCGAGGCGAAGCTGGACTGGGCGCGTCCAGCGCAGCAGGTCCATGACCTCGTGCGCGGGCTCTCGCCCTTTCCAGGCGCCTTTGCCGAGGTCGATCTCGGAAAGGGGCCGGAGAGGCTCAAGATCCTGCGTACGGCGCTGGCTGGCGGCGCTGCCGAGCCGGGCACGCTGCTGGACGGTGAGGGCACGATCGCCTGCGCCGAGGGCGCAGTGAGGTTGCTTCAGGTTCAGCGCGCCGGCCGTGCGCCCATGAGCGGGAGCGAATTCCTGCGCGGCGCGCGGCTCGATCCCGGCCATCGGATCTAGGGCGCCCGCATGATGTCGCCCAAAGTTCGGTTCCCAGTTTTCGGCATCATATTCTGATGCCCCGCTACAAGCTCGTCATCGAGTATGATGGAACGCCGTTCTCCGGCTGGCAGCGTCAGCTCAACGGTCCGTCGGTTCAACAGAGCATCGAGGAAGCGGTCGAGGCCTTTTGTGGTCATGCCGTCCGCCTGCACTGCGCCGGGCGCACCGATGCCGGCGTCCATGCGACGCATCAGGTCGCCCATGTCGTTCTGGACAAGGAGTGGCGCACCGATGTCGTGCGTGACGCGAGCAATGCCCGCCTGAAGCATCTCCCGGTCGCGGTTCTGAGCGCCGAGGCTGTGTCCGACGAATTCGATGCGCGCATCTCGGCTAGGCGCCGCTATTACATCTACCGCATGCTCGACCGACGCGCACCGCCGGCGCTCGATCGGGACCGACTCTGGCATGTCCCCTTCAGACTTGATCATGAAGCCATGGACCGCGCTGCCAAGGCGCTCGTCGGTCACCACGATTTCACGACATTTCGGGCCGCCGAATGTCAGGCGAACGGGCCTGTTCGGACGCTCGACCGGCTCGATGTGACGCGGGAGGGTTCGGAGATCGTGATTTACGCCCATGCCCGCTCCTTCCTGCATCATCAGGTCCGCTCGATGGTCGGCTGTCTGAAGATGGTGGGAGCGGGGCGCTGGCCTGAAAACAAGGTCGGCAAGGTGCTGGCCGCGCGCGACCGCTCGCAATGCGCGGCGCTTGCTCCATCCTGCGGGCTCTATCTCGCCGGCGTCGATTACTGAGCCGGGCTCAGATGCCCGCCAGGCCGAAGACGCGGATGATCGAATAGTCGGCCATCACGCTCGCCAGCAGGATTGCGGGCGCGACATGGCCTTGCGCGCCGAAGGCGGCACGCGCCACGCAATAGCGAAGGCGCAGCACGATGACCGCGAAGGCGATCGCCTGCATCGTCGCGATGGCGGGGTTCGACCAGCCGATTGCAAAGACAGTGGCGGGTACCGCCATCAGGCTGGCCGAGACGATGCCGGCCCAGTTCCAGGCGATGACGAAACTGGTCAGCCGCGGCGAATGGGCGAGGTTCGGGGCGAGGCCTATCAGCAGCGCCGGTACTGCGATGATCGCCAGGCACTGGGCGCCCAGCACGCGGGCAATGAGGGCGGGGGAATCGAACATGTTCCCGGCGTTGGACAGCCCGGCAATCTGCCGTTCGGCCGCCAGGATCGCGACCAGCGCTGGCACGGTGAGCACGAGCGCGGCAAAGGAGCGCCAGAACCCGTCGCGGCTGAGATCGAGTTCCTTCAGCGCCTCGGCGCCGTCGGTCATCAGGCGCCATGAACCGCGTAGCGAGCGCAGCACGTCATCGGCAGCAAGAGCCATGGCCGGGTACTCCGGATACGTGGCATTAGACTTTCGTCTAATGCAGTAAACGGCGTATCCGGTTTGGGGTCAAGCGCCTTGTTGCGTTGCAGCAAAGTAGCTTTCGAGCAGGCGGTGCGTGATCCGTTCCAGGCAGAGCAGGTCGGAGACCGCGACCCGTTCGTCGATCTGATGCATGGTCTGGCCGACCACGCCGAACTCGACGACCGGGCAATAGCTCTTGATGAAGCGGGCATCGGAGGTGCCGCCCGTCGTCGAGAGTGCCGGGCGCGTGCCGGTCTCGGCTTCGACCGCATCGGCGACCAGCGCGACGAACGGCCCCGGCTCGGTCAGGAAAGCGACCGCATTCGTCGGCTGAACTTCGAGCTCGTAGCGCACCTGGTTGCCGGCAGCGTCCCGCAGCCGCCGGTCGAGCTCGGCGGCGAGGCTCTCTGGCGTCCAGATATCGTTGAATCGGATGTTGAAGACAGCCTTTGCCTGGGCTGGAACGACATTCGTCGCGGGATTGCCGACATCCAGAGTGGTCACCTCGAGATTGCTCGGATCGAAATAGGCCGTTCCGGTATCGAGTGGCGTCGCATCGAGCGCTGCCAGCAGGCGCACCATGCCGCGGATCGGATTGTCTGCGAGGTGCGGATAGCCGACATGGCCCTGCTTGCCGTGAACGACCAGCCGGCCGGTCAGCGAGCCGCGGCGGCCGATCTTGATCATGTCGCTCATCGTCGCCGGGTTGGTCGGCTCGCCGAGCAGGCAATGGTCGAAGCGTTCGCCGCGTGCCTTCGCCCAATCCAGCAGCTTGACGGTGCCGTTGACGGCAACCGATTCCTCGTCCCCCGTGACGAGAAAGGCGATCGAGCCCGGCGCATCCGGATAATCGCGGCGGAAGCGCAGCGCAGCCGAGATCATCGAGGCGAGCCCGCCCTTCATGTCGCAGGCACCGCGTCCATGCAGGACACCGTCTTCGACCTGGCCGGAGAACGGGTCGCGCGACCATTGCGCGAGGTCGCCCGGGGGAACGACATCGGTATGGCCGGCTATGACCAGAACGGGCCCCTCGGTGCCGATCCGGGCATAGAGGTTTTCGACATCCGGCGTGTCGGGCTCGCTGAATACCGGCCGATCGACCGAGTACCCAGCCGCGCTCAGAACGGTGTCGAGCAGAGCAAGTGCTCCCCCCTCAACTGGTGTCACGGAGGGGCATCGCACGAGCGCCTGCGTCAGGGCGACGGGATCGAGCGGGTCGAAGGGAAGTGGAGGAGGGAGCGGCTTCATTCCGCCGGTTTAGCACCCGCTTCTGTCTCTGCAACGGACTCGGGCGCAATGCAGCCCGGCAGCAAACCGAGATCGATCAGCGCAACGAGCCAGAGCAGCAGGGAGAAGGTGCCGAGTGTTTTGGCCGCTGCTGCTTCGAGATGGCCGGGGCCAAGTCCGGACAGTACGATCGCGATGACCAGCGTCGGCCCGTAATACCACGGCCGTCCGCGGTCCCGGCCGCGTTTGGCGGCAAGCGCCGACCAGGGAAACAGGGCGAAAGCCCCGGCAAAGGCCGTGATCTGGGGGCCATGCTCCGCGCCAAGGCGAGCGCTGCCGATGTCGGCGAGGACGAGCGCGAGAGCAACCAGGGCCGTGCCCGACCAGAAGGCGGGGCGTCCGATGCGGCCCTCGAAGCCGGTCAGGAGGGTGAGAAGCGGCAAGGCGATGATTCCGTTTCGGAGACTGTCTCACGCCGGCCCTCAGCCCTGAAGCTCAGGGTGAAGAATGCGTTAACGCGATGGCCCCGCGGCGATCCCGGCGCGCAGAAAAGGCTTGAACGTGGGCTCGGCGCCCGCTAGCTGCGGCAGGGGCCTTGTCCCGCGTGTTTTGGCCCAGTGAGGTTCTTGTCATGACCATCCGTCTGCATCGCGGTGATCTGCCGGATGATTTCCTGCCGGGCTCCGTCGTTGCGATCGACACCGAGACGCTTGGTCTCAACCCGCATCGCGACCGGCTCTGCGTGGTCCAGCTCTCGCGCGGCGATGGCTCTGCCGATGTGGTCCAGATCCTTCGGGACGGTCCTGCGCCTGCGAACCTGATCCGACTGCTGTCGGACCCTTCCGTGCTGAAGCTGTTCCATTTCGCGCGGTTCGACGTTGCCGTTCTGAAGAACGCCTTCGGCGTCACCACCGGCCCGGTCTACTGCACCAAGATCGCCTCGAAGCTGGTGCGGACTTATACCGACCGGCACGGCCTGAAGGACCTTGTCAGGGAACTGCTCGGCATCGACTTGTCGAAGCAGCAGCAATCCTCGGATTGGGGCGCCGATACGCTGTCGGAGGCACAATTGGCCTATGCGGCTTCGGACGTGCTGCATCTCCACGCCCTGCGCGAGAAGCTCGAGGCCATGCTGGTGCGCGAGGGGCGCTCGCATCTCGCCGAAGCCTGTTTCAATTTCCTTCCGTTCCGCGCGGAGCTCGATCTTGCCGGCTGGGCCGAGAACGACATCTTCGCTCACGCTTGACAAATTCTAAGTCTTCTTGCGTCAGTCTCCACGCGAACGAAGCGCGTAGGGGCCCGCAGGTCGTTCGCCGGCTGACACGAAAAAGCCGTTAGCGACTGCCATTGCGCGGGGCATGACTGTGGCGATGACAACGGGCGACTGGACCGCCCCCGAATCGAAACGTGCGAGTCGACGTCGCGCTGCGTTCAAGGCAGCGCAGCGGCACACCATGCTCGTCCGCTTCCTCCGCCGCGCGATTCCCGTCGGTGCGGTCGTGGCCGTGCTCGGCCTGATCGTGACGCCGTTCCTGCATCCATTGTCTGGCGTCTCCGGCGTGTCGATCGGTTCCGTCGGCATTTCGGGCGGCAAGGTCAAGATGGAGTCGCCGCGCCTCTCGGGCTATCGCAAGGACAACCGGCCCTACGAGGTGACGGCGCTCGAAGCGCTGCAGGACATTCGCAATCCGACCGAAATCGAGCTGTCGACAATGACAGCCAGGATTCAGATGCAGCAGGAGGGCTGGGTCACGGTCAACGCCCGCACCGGCCTGTTCAACTCCCAGAAGGAGAAGCTGAAACTGGTCGATGACGTGAAGGTCCGTACCGAGTCCGGCTATGATATGCGGATGCGCAGCGCCGATATCGATTTCAAGGCGGGGACCGTCGTATCGCGGGAGCCGGTCAAGGTTCTGCTCGGTTCGACCACCGTCGAGGGCGATACCCTGGACGTGAAGGACAATGGCGCGCTGATCGTCTTCGACGGCCGTGTCCGAGTCGTGATAGAGAATGCACCGGCTCGCGCCTTGGCCGGACCTGAACGCGAAGGCAGCACGCCGGCTCCGGAACTGCTAGGACCGGTCAAGGCGCCTGCCGCGCCGAACCGGGAACCGGCAGCGGTCGACGGTAGTTCTCCGGGCAATGCCCCTGCAACTGGGACGAGACAGTGATATGCGGTCCGCATTCGAAGCTGCATCAGTGAATCCTGCGATGTCGAAGGGCTGGCAGCCGGTATGGCTACTTGCGGCAGCGCTGAGTCTTTCATGCGTTGCCGAGGCGGTCGCCCAGACCCCGCAGCCACGCTCCGATGCCTCCAAGGTTGCGCAGGCGACACCGCCTGCGGCTGGAAAGGCCAAGCCCGCCCGCGGCGGCGGGGGGGCGAATTCGCCTCTTGGCGGCCTTGGTGGCGACAGCAAGGAGCCGATCAAGATCGATGCTGACAAGCTCGATGTGCTCGACAAGGAAAATCGCGCGGTCTTCACCGGCAATGTCGTGGCGGTGCAGGGCGAGACCACGGTGCGGTGCTCGGTCATGACCGTGTTCTACGAGGGGCGCGGCGCTGGGACCGTACCAGGAGCATCGCGTCCTGCAACGCCGGCGCCAGCCGCAGCGGGGGGCGCGCCGCAATCCAATGATAGCAGCATCAAGCGCATCGAATGCGATGGTCCGGTGACCGTGGTCTCGAAGACGCAGGCTGCGACCTCAGACAAGGCGGTGTTCGACCGCGCCAACAACAAGGTCATCATGACCGGGAATGTCGCCCTGAATGACGGGCCGAACATCACCCGTGGCGAGCGACTGGTCTATGACACGGAGACCGGCGTCGCCAATATCGAGAACAACAAGGGGCGCGTGCAGGGCTTCTTCGTTCCGAATTCCGGCGAGGCCGGCAAGGACGCGGGCAAGAACACTCCGCCCAAGCCCGGTGCCGCGGCCCCCGCTCGCCCGGCGAGCCCGCCGACCAACTAGCCGCTCCGGTCCGGCGCATGCCGGGCCGACTGCCTTTCACATCAGCGAGCCCTGCTCTCAGTGACAGTCCATTCCATGCCGCAATCCGACAGTTCGACCCTGCCCGCTCAGGCTACGGCACCCCGGAGCGAGCAAAGCCCCGGCATGTTCGGGCGCTTGCGCGGACTGTTCGGCGCAAAGGCGCGGGACAGCGAGGCCGAGCCGGCAACATCATCTGCCGCATCGATCGGTGGACCGGGTATTCTCGCTGTCAGCGGCCTGCGCAAGAGCTATGGCGGCCGCACGGTGGTGAGCGAGGCGAGCCTCTACGTCCGGCAGGGCGAAGCGGTGGGCCTGCTCGGTCCAAACGGCGCCGGCAAGACCACGATCTTCTACATGGTCACTGGTCTGGTGCCCGCCGATCTCGGGGTCATTTCGCTGGAAGGCAACGATATCACCGGCTTGCCGATGTATCAGCGCGCGAGGCTTGGAATTGGCTACCTGCCGCAGGAGGCCTCGATCTTTCGTGGCCTCACTGTCGAGGACAACATCCGGGCCGTCCTTGAAGTCGTGGAGCCGAACCGCAAGAGCCGTGAGCGTCAGCTCGATACGCTTCTGGAAGAGTTCACGATCTCTCGCCTGCGCAAGGCTCCTTCCATCGCGTTGTCGGGCGGCGAGCGCCGCCGTTGCGAGATCGCCCGCGCCCTGGCCGGGCGGCCGTCCTTCATTCTTCTCGACGAGCCCTTCGCCGGCATCGATCCGATCGCCGTTGGCGACATTCAAGCGCTGGTGCGCCAGCTGACCGATCGTGGCATCGGCGTACTGATCACCGACCACAATGTCCGTGAGACGCTCGGCCTCGTCGATCGCGCCTATATCATCCATTCCGGCCGCGTGCTCACCGAGGGCTCTCCGGCCGAGATCATCGCCAATCCGGACGTCCGCCGTGTCTATCTCGGCGAGGATTTCAAGCTCTGATCCAGCCGGCCGTGATGCCGCTGCCATAATCTCGGCAGAATGCTGCACTGCATTAATTTCTCTGCACAAAGCGCGTGCAGAGGCTTTGACGCGCCCGCGTTGTGCGGCTAGGCTTTGTTCCGAAGGCAAGAAACATGCCGAGGCGGATGAGAGGTCAAGAGCGCAATGGCGATGATGCCGCGCATGGAGCTGCGCCAGGGACAGTCCCTGGTGATGACGCCGCAGCTGCTGCAGGCGATCAAGCTCCTGCAACTCTCGCATCTCGAACTTCAGAACTTTGTCGAGGGTGAGCTGGAGCGGAATCCGCTGCTGGAGCGCGACGACGCGCCTGAGGCTCCTATACAGCTCAATGGCGGCGATAGCCCCCTGGCGGCTGATCCAGAGAGTTTTGCGCGTGCCGAGAGCCTGAACACCCAGGACGGCATGGAAGGCCGGCTCGGCACCGGGCTCGACAACGTCTTCCAGGGTGAACAGCCGACAATCGCCCGCCTCGACACGAAGGGGGCCGACAGCCTGCCGATCACCGGCGGCGCCTATGGCGGCTCCGGTGGTTCGTTCGAGGACGGGTCGGAAGGCTTCGAGTCCAGCCTGACCTCGGAACTGTCCCTGCGCGATCACCTCAGCGCACAGCTCGATCTCGCGATGACCGATCCTGCGGAGCGACTGATCGGCAGCCACCTCATCGATGCGGTCGATGATTCCGGCTATCTCGGCGAGCCGGTGCCTGAGATCGCAGAGCGGCTCGGTGTGAGCACGGACAAGGTCGAGCACGTGCTTGGCGTCATCCAGGGCTTCGACCCCTCCGGTGTCGGGGCGCGCGATGTTCGCGAATGCCTGTCGATCCAGCTGCGGGAGCGCGACCGCTTCGACCCGGCCATGCAGGCTCTGGTCGCCAACCTCCATCTTGTCGCCAAGCGTGATTTCTCGGCGCTCAAGCGCATCTGCGGCGTCGACGATGAGGATATCGCCGACATGGTCGCAGAAATCCGCAGGCTTGACCCCAAGCCTGGACGGGGTTTCGGCGGCTCGGCGGCCGAGACCGTCGTTCCGGATGTCTTCATCAGGCCGGCGCCGGACGGTTCCTGGCTGGTCGATCTCAATCCGGATACCCTGCCGCGCGTGCTGATCAACCAGACCTATCATGCCCGCGTCTCCCGGGCGGCGCGGAACGACCTGGACAAGGCCTTCATCGCCGAATGCCTGCAGACGGCGAACTGGTTGACGCGTAGCCTCGAGCAACGCGCCCGCACCATCCTCAAGGTCGCAAGCGAGATCGTGCGCCAGCAGGATGGCTTCTTCGCGCATGGCGTCGAGCATCTGCGGCCGCTGAACCTGAAGACGGTCGCGGATGCCATTGGCATGCACGAATCGACAGTCTCGCGCGTCACCTCGAACAAATATCTGATCTGTTCGCGCGGTGTGTTCGAGATGAAATATTTCTTCTCGGCAGCGATCGCCGCGACCGGTTACGGCGAGGCGCATTCCGCGGAAGCCGTTCGCTTCCGCATCAAGCAGATGATCGACGACGAAGTCCCCGCCGAGGTGCTGTCCGACGACGCGATCGTCGCCCGGTTGAAGGAAGGCGGCATCGATATTGCTCGGCGCACCGTGGCGAAATACCGCGAGTCCCTGCGCATTCCGTCCTCTATGGAGCGTCGGCGCGAGAAGGTGGCGATGGCGCTGGGAGGGCGCTGAACCCGCTCGGCTTTTTCTCCGCCCGAGTGAGCCCGATCGGATGCCTTTCGCTGCCGTCGGCTGGCGGCGACTATTCCGCAGCGCTCATTGACAATGGCGACTCCCCGTCCTTACCTCAGTGAGATGATCGATCACTGATCATGGCGACAAGAAGGGGAAGCACTCCATGAGCTTGCGAATCTCCGGCAAGAATCTCGATGTCGGCGAGGCCCTGCGGGGCCAGGCCGAGGAGCGCGTGGCCGCCGCCCTCAGCAAGTATTACGAGGGCGGATATCAGGGCCATGTCACCGTCGACAAGGACGGTACCGCCTTCCGGACGGACGGGGTCTTGCATCTCTCCTCCGGCATCACACTCGAAGCGTCCGCTACGGCGCATGATCCGTATGCGAGTCTCGACAAGATGGCGGAGCGCATTGAGAAGCGGTTGCGTCGGTACAAGCGGCGGTTGAAGGATCGCTCATCCGCAATGAATGGTCGTGCCTCCGGGGTGGAAATCCCCAGCTATGTGATTGCGGCCCCTGATGATGAAATCGAGGAGGCTGAGGCCGTTTCTGGCGGTGACAACCCTGTTATCGTGGCGGAATCGACCAAATCCTTCCACGAATTGACCGTTAGTGATGCAGTCGCCGAGCTTGACCTCACTGGTGCGCCCGTCGTKATCTTCCGCCATGCTGGCAATGGGCGGATGAACGTCGTATACCGCCGCCGCGATGGCAACATCGGCTGGATTGACCCGCCGGCCTCGCTGTCTTGAGCCCCGGCAGGCGGTAGCCCCGGTTATCACTCCTGACCCGTGGCGCTGGGTGAGAACCCGGCACGGGACATGCATGGACTGGCGCATGACCCTCACTGATCTTCTGACGCCCGCAGCCGTGGTCTCCCCGCTGCGGGCCAATGGCAAGAAGCAGGCGCTGCAGGAACTGTCCCAGCACGCCTCCGTGCTCACTGGGCTGCCTGAGCGCGAGCTTTTCGAGGCCCTGCTGCAACGAGAACGCCTTGGCTCGACCGGGATTGGCGACGGCATCGCGATCCCCCACGGGCGCATGCCTGGAATCGACCGGCTCGTCGGGCTGTTCGCCCGCGCCGAGAAGCCGATCGATTTCGAGGCGCTGGATGGCCAGCCCGTCGATATCATTTTCGTGCTGATCGCGCCGGAAGGGGCGGGGGCTGATCATCTGAAGGCGCTTGCCCGCGTCGCGCGCGTCCTGCGCAATCAGGCCGTGCTGGAGCAGGTGCGGCGCGCCCATGACCCGGCCGCCATCTATGCGATCCTGGCGGAGACCGCCGCGAAGGCTGCCTGACACTGGAACCGTTCAAGCCTGGGCTTGGACTGGAGGGCGCAAGCCGCTATGACGCCGGCATGACCGGCGCCGCATGCTGTAGCCGCGGCGCATCCTGTTTCGGAGCCAGTTCCTCATGGCCTACACGCATGTCGATCTCTTCCCTCTCGGCGAGGACAAGACCCCCTATCGCAAGCTCGGCGACGCGGGCGTCACAGTCGAGACGATTGGTGACCGCGAGGTCCTGAGCGTTTCGCGCGAAGCGATCCGCCAGCTCAGCGAACAGGCCTTCATCGACATCAACCACCTGTTGCGCCCGGGCCATCTTGCCCAGCTGGCCAAGATCCTCGACGACCCCGAGGCGACCTCGAATGACAAGTTCGTTGCCTTCGATCTCTTGAAGAACGCCAATATCGCGGCTGGCGGCGTGCTGCCGATGTGCCAGGACACCGGCACCGCGATCATCATGGGCAAGCGCGGTCGCAAGGTCTGGACCGATGGCGATGATGAGTCGGCGCTGGGCGAGGGCGTGGCCGATGCCTACTACAAGCGCAATCTGCGCTATTCGCAGGTCGCGCCCCTCTCCATGTTCGAAGAGAAGAACACGGCGACCAACCTGCCGGCGCAGATCGATATCTATGCCGAGGGAGAGGACGCCTACAAATTCCTCTTCGTGGCCAAGGGCGGCGGTTCGGCCAACAAGACTTTCCTGTTCCAGGCGACGCCCTCGCTCCTCACCAAGGACCGCATGATCGCGTTCCTGAAGGAGAAGATCCTGACGCTGGGCACGGCCGCCTGCCCGCCCTATCACCTTGCCATCGTCATTGGCGGCACCTCGGCCGAGCAGAATCTCAAGACCGTCAAGCTCGCCTCGACCAAATATCTCGACGAACTTCCGACAAAGGGTTCTCCCTCGGGGCACGCTTTCCGCGATCTCGAGATGGAGGAGGAGATTCACAGGCTGACGCAGTCGCTCGGCGTCGGTGCACAGTTCGGCGGCAAGTATTTTTGCCATGACGTTCGCGTCATCCGCCTGCCGCGTCACGGCGCCTCGCTGCCGATCGGCCTTGGCGTGTCCTGCTCGGCCGATCGCCAGGCCAAGGGCAAGATCACCCGGGAGGGCATCTTCCTCGAGGCTCTCGAGACCAATCCGGCCAAGTACCTGCCTGAGGTCGAAGACGCGTCGCTCGGTGGCGATGTCGTCAAGGTCGATCTCAACCGGCCGATGAGCGAAGTCCTCGCGACGCTCAGCAAATACCCGGTCAAGACCCGGCTTTCGCTGACCGGCACCATCGTCGTCGCCCGCGATTCGGCCCATGCCAAGATTCGTGAGCGGCTCGAGAACGGGCAGGGCATGCCCGATTATTTCAAGAACCATCCGGTCTATTACGCCGGTCCGGCCAAGACGCCCGAGGGTTTGGCCTCCGGCTCCTTCGGTCCGACGACGGCCGGGCGCATGGATTCCTTCGTCGATCAGTTCCAGTCCTTCGGTGGCTCGATGGTCATGCTCGCCAAGGGCAACCGCTCCTCGGCGGTGCGCGAGGCTTGCGCCCGGCATGGCGGCTTCTATCTCGGCTCGATCGGCGGCCCGGCGGCGCGCCTCGCTCAGGACTGCATCCGCAAGGTCGAGATCCTGGAGTATCCGGAGCTCGGCATGGAGGCGGTCTGGCGCATCGAGGTCGAGGATTTCCCCGCCTTCATCGTCATCGACGACAAGGGCAACGACTTCTTCAAGGAGCTGAACCTCGGATGATGCGGCTTTCGGCTGGCCTTGCCCTGATCCTTGTTCTCGCGGCGCCTCCCGTCCTGGCGCAGGGGAGGGCTGGCGCTCCGGCGGACTGCCAGCGGGATCTCTTCCAGAACGAGGCCGGCATGCGCCGTKAACTCACCCGCCTGCAATCTGCCGGCACAGCCGACCAGGCCACGCAATGCCGCGTCTGGCGCGAGCATGTCACCTATCTTCAGGGCGCGCGCTCCGTCTTCGCAACCTGCCAGGCTGGACGGCAGCGCGAGGAGAATGTCGCGCAGATGGACACCTCCATCTCCGAATACCGGGTGCTTCTCGCCAATCGCTGCAAGGCGCGCTGAGCAGGTGCCCACCCCTTACGGAAAGGCAAAGATCGCATGACCGAGCAGGCTGCCACCCCCCTGAATGTCGCCGTCGTACCGGTGACTCCGTTCCAGCAGAATTGCTCGGTCATCTGGTGCACCCGCACCAAGGAAGCAGCGGTGGTTGATCCCGGTGGTGATGTCGACCGCATTCAGGACGCGCTGAAGGAACTCGGCGTCAAGCCGGTCGCGATCTGGCTGACCCATGGCCATATCGACCATGCCGGCGGTGCGGCCGATCTTGCCGATGCGCTCGCTGTGCCGGTCATTGGTCCGCATGAGGCCGACAAGTTCCTGCTCGACGACCTGCCGGCTTCGGGGCTGCGCTTCGAGATGCGCGGCATTCGTCCGGTCACGCCGACGCGCTGGCTTGCCGAGGGCGAAACGGTGTCGATCGGCGATGTCGCCTTTTCGGTGCAGCATGTGCCCGGCCATACGCCCGGCCATGTCACCTTCTTCCAGAAGGACGCGCATTTCCTGCTTGCGGGCGATACGGTGTTCGCAGGCTCGGTGGGGCGCACCGATTTTCCCTATGGCAGCCATGAGACGCTGATTGCCGGCATCAAGGCCAAGCTCCTGCCGCTGGGCGACGATGTCCAGTTCCTGCCGGGACACGGGCCGGCGAGTACGCTCGGTGAGGAGCGGCAGAACAACCCATTCCTGCAGGATTGAGGGCACAGGCGCTCCGCGCCCGGTGCTCGTACAGGTTGTGGAGGGCGCGCGCCACAGCGATTGACGTAAGGGCGTAGCTCACTAGTTTGGCGGCATAGCACGGAGCGCCGCCATGAGCCTCGAATTCCTAATCACCTCCCTCATCATCGTTGCCTCGCCGGGCACGGGCATGATCTACACCGTGGCAGCGGGCCTCTCGCGGGGCGCGCGCGCAAGCGTCGTCGCGGCCTTCGGGTGCACGCTCGGCATCGTGCCCCACATGCTCGCGGCGATCATGGGATTGGCGGCGCTGCTGCACACGAGCGCGCTTGCCTTCCAGATCTTCAAATATCTCGGTGTGGCCTACCTGCTCTACATGGCCTGGAACACACTCCAGGAACGCGGGGCCCTGCAGGTCGAGCAGAAGGTCGACACGCGCTCTGCACTGCGCGTGACGATCGATGCGGTTCTGGTCAACCTGCTCAATCCGAAGCTCTCGATCTTTTTCTTCGCATTCCTCCCACAGTTCGTCAGCGCGGATGCGACCAATCCCATGCCGGAAATGCTCGCGCTGAGCGGCGTGTTCATGCTGCTGACCTTTGTGGTCTTCGTGGTCTATGGGTTGTTCGCAGCGTCTGTCCGCAACCACGTCATCTCCCGGCCGCAGGTGATGACCTGGATGCGGCGCATCTTTGCCGGCGCCTTCGTTGCACTCGGTGCGAAGCTTGCCGTGGCGGATCGCTGAAACCTGCGTCCCGGGGCCCTCGGGCCCCGGAAACGCCAACGGCCATGTCCAGAACGGGCGCGCGTACATCCGGCGTCACACGTTCGGCTCATGGCCGTCTTCAACGAGGATGGAGGACAGTGGAACGCCCTCGACATCGCCGTGAACATCAAATGGGGAGGGGCTGTCCCGATTTCAAGGGCTTATGACGCGCTCGGCCGCCATTCATAGAGAATGTCCGGCTCTCCTTCGACATTTCGGCAGCCATCGTTCATGTCGATGGTCTTGAAGCCGTGCTTCTCGTAGAAGGCGCGGGCGCGTGCGTTGCGCTGGAAGCAGAAGAGATGCAGCCGCTGTGGGCTGCGCTCCCTGGCCTTGGCGAGGAGCTGTGAGCCGAAGCCTTGCCGATAGTGACCGGGCTTCAGATAGAGTTGATCGAGATCGTCGCCGTCGAGCGCCATGAAGCCGACGACCTCGTCGCCCAACCGGGCAACCCAGTTCTCGCCGCGCGCCAGGCGATCATGGATGATCCAGTCGCGCACTGCCTCATCGCTATGGACTCGGCGCAGCCAGGGCAGTGCATCAGCCCGGGCGGCGAGGTAGAGATCGGCGATGGCGGCGGCGTCCGACGCAGCCGCGCGCCCGATAATGGCCAGGTCGCCCGATTTCGTCGAGACAGCCGCGGCCATCAGGCGTTACGCCTCGAAGACGTCGGCGAGGAAGTCGCGCTTGCCGATGTCAAATCCGTTCTCGCGCAGGATCGCGTAGGCGGTGGTGGCATGGAAATAGAAATTGGGCACGGCAAAGCGGGTCAGATAGGCCTCGGCCGTCATCGTGACCGTCTGCTGCGGACCGCGCGGGAAGGTAACGTCCTTGCCGATGCCGCTTTCGAGGGCGGCATCGTCGATGCTCTGCACGAAGGCGAGCGTCTTGGCGATCCGCTCCTTCAGTTCCGGGAAGGTCTTCTCCTCATCCGGGAATTTCGGGTTCTCGCCGGCGCTCACGCGCGCCGCAGCATTCTTGGCGAAGTCGCAGGTGAGCTGGATCTGTCGGGTGAAGGGCAGCATGTCCAGCGCCAGGCGGCTGTTGAGCAGGACCTCGGGCTGGATCTTGCGGGCTTCCGCCTGCGCCACAGCCTTGTCGAGAATGGCGTCGAGCGCCTTCAGGGTCTGGATAATGCCCGCGAAGGCGGCGGCATGAACGGAAATCGGCATGATGCAGGATCCCTCAAAAACGAAACGGGCCCGGAAGGGCCCGTTCCACTATCGATAATACTGCTGGCCCGTCGATGACAGGGGCAGGGCTGCATCAGTCCTTGGCGCGCTCGACATAGGAGCCGTCAGCCGTCATCACGACGATGCGGGTGCCGGGTCCGATGTGGGGCGGCACGGCGGTGCGCACGCCGTTGGTCAGGATCGCGGGCTTGTAGGAGGACGAGGCAGTCTGACCCTTGGTCACCGGCTCGGTCTCGGCAACCTCGACCGTGACGCGCTGCGGCAGCTCGATTGCGACAGCCTTGTCCTCGAAGACCGAGAGAGAGACCTTCATGCCTTCCTGCAGATAGGGCGCCGTGTCGCCGACCACGGAGTTGTCGACATGGATCTGGTCGAAGGTCTCGGGGTTCATGAAGACGTACTGTTCGCCGTCCTGGTAGAGATAGGTGAAATCCCGGTCTTCGACATAGGCGCGCTCGACCTGCTCGGTCGTCTTGTAGCGCTGCGTCATCTTCACGCCGTCGGAGATGCGGCGCATGTCGATCTGCGTCGTCGGGGTGCCCTTGCCGGGAAAGAAGCTCTCAGCCGAGATGACGGAGCAGAGATGCCCGTCGAGTTCGAGAACGTTGCCCTTGCGAACGGAGCTGGCGATGACCTTGACCACGTGAGTTTCCTTGCTGGTGCGCATCGAGCGCGCGCGCTATGCGGATTTCGTCGCCGCGGAACTACCGCATTCGCGGGCGAAACGGAAGCTTGCAGAGATTCTTAACCGAGGTTCGATGGTCGAGGGACATCCGCCCTGGTGGCGGCGGGACATTCATGCCGACCGCCGGCCCGCATTG
Organism: Allobosea sp. 05T433; assembly: GCF_056396065.1. Taxonomy (NCBI): domain Bacteria; kingdom Pseudomonadati; phylum Pseudomonadota; class Alphaproteobacteria; order Hyphomicrobiales; family Alloboseaceae; genus Allobosea; species Allobosea sp. 05T433. The sequence continues at coordinate 56,023 of NZ_JBFTKS010000021.1, forward strand.
CTGGCGCGCGGACGCATCAAGGCAGCGCTGAGACGCTGGTTCGAGGCGCGCGACTTCATCGAGGTCGAGGCGGCGATCCTGCAGGTCTCGCCGGGCAACGAGACACATCTGCACGGCTTCGCGACCGCGCTGATCGACGATGCCGAGGGCGTGCATCCCTATTACCTGCACACGTCCCCGGAATTCGCGGCCAAGAAGCTGCTGGCGGCCGGCGAAAGCCGTATCTTCGATTTCGCCCGGGTGTTCCGCAATCGCGAACGCACGGCGCTGCACCATCCCGAATTCACCATGCTGGAATGGTACCGCGCCGGCGAGGATTACGACGCGCTGATGGCCGATGCCGCGGCTCTGCTGGCCGAGGCGGCCCGCACCGCTGGCGCAAGTCAGCTGCACTGGCGGGGGCTGGTCGCCGATCCTTTCGCCGAACCCGAGCGCCTGACCCTGCATGATGCCTTTGTCCGACATGCCGGCATCGAGCTGCTCGCGACCATCGCGGAGAACGGGGCGACCGATCGAGAGGCTCTCGCCGCAGCTGCGCTGGCTGCCAATATCCGGCTTGCTGGGGACGACAGCTGGTCTGACATTTTCAGCCGGGTTCTCTCGGAGAAGATCGAGCCGCATCTTGGTCGCGGTTGCGCCACCATCCTTTGCGAATACCCGATCTCGGAGGCGGCCCTGGCGCGGCCGAAGCCGGACGATCCGCGTGTCGCCGAGCGTTTCGAGCTCTATGCCTGTGGTGTCGAGCTTGCGAATGCCTTTGGCGAACTGACGGACCCGGCCGAACAGCGTCGGCGGTTCGAGGCGGACATGGACGAGAAGCAGCGCATCTACGGCGAACGCTACCCGCTCGATGAGGATTTCCTMACAGCGCTGGATGCGATGCCTCCGGCCTCCGGCATCGCGCTCGGCTTCGATCGGCTGGTGATGCTCTGCACCGGTGCGCGCCGGATCGAGGACGTGCTCTGGACGCCGGTAGCCGAAGCGGGCAGGACACGCCGATGACCGCCCATACCCCTCTTCGCAGCATCGACGCGCTTGTGGCGCGGGGGCTTGTCGTGCCGGCGCGGCGTGAGGCGCTGGATGCGGTTGCCGAACGTTACGCCGTTTCCGTCACTCCCGCGATCGCGGCATTGATCGACCCGTCCGATGCGGCCGATCCGATCGCGCGCCAGTTCATCCCCGATGCGGCGGAACTGCTGACCATGCCGCAGGAAATGGCCGACCCGATCGGAGACGACGCGCATTCGCCGGTCGAGGGGGTGGTTCATCGCTATCCCGACCGCGCGCTGCTGAAGCTCGTCCATGCTTGCCCGGTCTATTGCCGCTTCTGCTTCCGGCGCGAGATGGTCGGCCCCGGTGGCGCCTCGCTTGCCGGAGAGAAGCTCGACGCGGCGCTGGCCTATCTCGCGTCGCGGCCGGAGATCTGGGAAGTCATCATGACGGGGGGCGACCCGTTCATCCTCTCGGCGCGCCGCGTGCGCGAGGTCGCCAAGCGGCTGGCGGCGATCCCGCATATCAAGGTGACGCGCTGGCACACGCGGGTGCCGGTGGTCGACCCCGAGCGGATCACGGCCGATTACGCCCGCGCCCTGCGCGTGCCCGGCAAGGCGAGCTACATCGCCATTCATGCCAACCATCCGCGCGAATTCACGCCGGCGGCGCGTACCGCGATCGCGCGCCTCGCCGATGCCGGCCATGTCCTGCTCAGCCAGAGCGTGCTGCTCAAGGGTGTCAATGCCGATATCGAGACCTTGGCTGCGCTCATGCGCGCCTTCGTCGAGAACCGGGTGAAGCCCTATTACCTGCACCATCCGGATCTCGCACCGGGCACCTCCCATTTCCGGCTGTCTCTGGCGGAGGGACAAGCGCTCGTCAAAAGCCTGCGAGGCCATCTTTCGGGCCTGTGCCAGCCGACCTATATCCTCGATATTCCCGGAGGGGCCGGCAAGATTCCGGTCGGTCCATCCTTCCTTTCGGGCTGCGAGATGCCGGGCGCCGAGGCGCAGGCTGAAGACCGTTTCGGTACGCAGCATTCCTACCCGCCAGCTTGAGTACCAGCGCGGCGCATCGCCAAGGAGCGATCATGCAAGAGAAAATGCCCATCGCCATCGTGTCGGATGTGGTCTGCCCGTGGTGCTTCATCGGCAAGGCGCGGCTCGAGACGGCGCTGGCCAATCACGGCCTGACCGACCGCGTCGCCATCACCTGGCTGCCCTATGAACTCAATCCGGACATGCCTGCGGAAGGTGCGGACCGGGCGAGCTATCTCGATGCCAAGTTCGGGCCCGGCAAGCGCAAGGAAATCGAGATCAGGCTCTCGGAAGCGGCACTCGAAAGTGGTGTGACGTTCAACTGGTCGAAGGTCATGCGTACGCCCAACACCCGTATGGCCCATATGCTGATCGCGGCCGCGTCCACCGTGCAGCGCGGCAGTGAGATGAAGGCAGCCCTGTTCAAGGCCTATTTCCAGGACGGGCGAGATATCGGCGATCTGGAGACGCTGGTGGCGATCGCGACCGAACTCGGGTTCGAGGAAAATGCGGCTCGCGACGAACTCACCAATGATGAATTGCGTGAGACGATCATCGGCCTCGAGGCCCACGCCCAGAAGGTCGGGGTGACCGGGGTGCCTTTCTTCATTGTCGACGGCAAGCTCGCGGTTTCGGGCGCGCAGACGCCGGATGTCTGGACCAAGGTCTTTGCCCAGCTTGCGCGCGAGACGGCGTGAGCGAGAATATCTCCGGTTTTCGTTTGCCTCCGCGCTGGTCTAGAAGGGGCCGGCGGGGGGCAGAGTCGAGATGAGATCGGACGCGACGACACGGGCCGTTACGACTGCGGACGGCCGATTGACGATCGAGGGCGAGCGCAATGCGTTCGTACAGAGCCCGGCCCGGCACCTCCTTCTTGAAACGGGGCCGCTCGATGTGGTCTCAGGCTATGCCAGCCAGAACGGTTCGCTCGGTTCCGCTGCTAGACTTCGCGGATTTGGCTCCCTGGGGCGCGATTGGCTCGGGCGTGCCGGATTTGCGGACCGTGCTCAGCACGTCGCGCTGAGCATACGGGCCCTTCCTGAAACCGGCGAAGGCAAGATGCTGCTCAGGCTGGGTTTTGACGACGAAGCGGATGCTCCGCATGCCGGGGCCTTTTCGGCCGATCTTTTCGTCTCCGCACCGGTCTATGCCGAATTGAAGAGCGATCTGCAGGCGGGCCTGGTCGATGCCATCTCGATCTCGGCGGCGACCAATCTCTGGATCAGCGATGCCGATCGCGATCCGCCGGCCGGCGGCCCTGTGACCTGGTATCTCGGTATCGAGGCGGACGGTCGCACGAGTGGCAGTGCCAAGGGGCTGGTGCAGAGCCTGAGCTGGTCTCAGCGCGGGCGCAGGCAGGAAGAGCCGCATCCGGTGCTTGCTGTCCATCCCACTGGAGCTGCGGGTGAAGACCCGGAGGACGGTATCGAGTTCCGCAAGCTGCGCCAGATGACCGTGCTCAATCGCTGGATGATGAATCTGCTGATTGCGCTGATCGCCATCATGTTCGTGCTGGCTTTGAAGTGATGTTCATGTGCGAAGGTCCGATGTGATGGGTGTCGTCCGCTATCTCAGCCACCCCCAGGTCAAGATTGATCCAGCCGTGCCTGTGCCCGATTGGGGGCTGTCGGATATCGGCCGGGCACGGGCCCAGGCCTTTGCGGCTGCGCCTGGGCTCGTCGGAACCCGGCTCGTCGTCTCGTCGGCCGAGCGCAAGGCGATCGAGACGGCCGAATGCGTCGCGGAGCAGCTCGGCCTCACCGTCAAGATCCGCGAGGCCATGCACGAGAACGATCGGTCGGCCACGGGTTTCCTGCCGCCGTCGGAATTCGAGAAGGTGGCCGACGAGTTCTTCGCCAATCCCGAGCTGAGCGTTCGCGGCTGGGAGCGTGCGCTCGATGCGCAGTTGCGGATCGTTCGGGAAACAGAAGCCGTACTGGCCGCGGCGGGGGATGGCGACATTCTGCTCGTCGGCCATGGCGGGGTCGGCACCTTGCTGCTCTGCGCTACGTCTGGCTGGCCGATCAAGCGCCTGCGCGATCAGCCCGCAGGCGGTGGCAATCTCTTCGCATTCGACGTAACGACGCGAATCGTGCAGCACGGCTGGCAATCGATTGAGGAGTTCGCAGCGTTATGACCGCCAAKATCAACGATCTTCGTGACCGCATGATCGTGGCGCTCGACGTGCCGACGATCTGGGACGCCTACCGCATCGTGTCCGAACTGGGCGATGGGGCGAGTTTCTACAAGATCGGCTACCGCCTCGCCTTTGCCGGCGGGCTCGACCTGTCCCGTCAGCTGATCTCGGAGGGCAAGAAGGTCTTTCTCGACCTCAAGCTGCACGACATCGGCAACACGGTCACCGAGGGGGTCGATTCCCTGACCAAGCTCGGCGTCACCTTCCTCACCGTCCACGCCTATCCGCAGACCATGCGCGGAGCGGTCGAGGGGCGGGCCGACTCCGATCTGAAGCTGCTCGCCGTCACCGCGCTCACCTCCTACGATGATGGCGATCTGCGCGATGCCGGCTACGGCCTCGCCGTGCGCGATCTCGTGCGCCTGCGTGCCCAGCAGGCCCGCAGCGCGGGCATCGACGGTATCGTCTGCTCCGCCGCCGAGACCGAGATCGTGCGCGACATCATTGGTCCCGACATGGTCATCGTGACGCCCGGCATTCGCCCCGCGGGAAGTGCCGCCGGCGACCAGAAGCGGACCCTGACGCCCGGCGAGGCGATCCGCGTCGGCGCCGACTATCTCGTCATCGGGCGCCCCATTATCCGCGCGGCTGACCCGCGTGCGGCGGCTGCCGCGATCATGGACGAGATCGCCGCGGCTTCGTAGTCTGGCCGGATCAGGTTTCAACCAAAGAACGGAAGCTGGAAATGCCCAAGGGATATGTCATCGGTCGCGCCATGGTCTCCAACGCGACGCTCTGGGCGGTCTACGCCGCCAAGGCCTCCGAGGTGATCAAGCAGTATGGCGGTACGCCGATCGTGCGTGGCGGCCAGATGACGGTGGCCGAAGGCGAGGGCCGGGCCCGCAACGTCGTCATCGAATTCAAGGATTTCGAGACGGCCAAGGCCTATGCGAATTCGCCGGAATATGCTGCGGCCCGCAAGGAGCGCGAAGGCGCTGGCGAGATCGATCTCGTTGTCGTGGAAGGGCTCTGAGCCATGGCGAAGGGATATTGGGTCGCCCGCGTCGATGTCGAGGATCCGGAGGCATACGCCAGGTATCGCACCCTGAATGCCATCGCCTTCGCCAAATTCGGCGCGAAGTTCCTGGTGCGTGGCGGCGAGTACAAACTCGCGCGCGGCGAGGGACGCAAGCACAACGTCGTCATCGAGTTCAAGGACGAGGCAACGGCGCGCGCCTGCTACGAGTCGCCTGAATACCAGGAGGCGACCAAGCATCTGGCGCAGGCGGGTCAGTCCGACCTCGTCATCATCGGGGGCTATGACGGGCCTCAGCCCGGCGCGTGATGCCTCCGCACCAGCGATAGCGCGCCTGCAATCGCATCGCCTCTGACGGCGGAGAGCCTGCGCCTGACATCGGGCGCAAGCCAGGCCTCCATCGCGGAGGACAGGCCGCCGATCAGCGCAACGCGTGGCACCTCGCGCTCGAACAAGGTGCGCACCATGGCGTCGATCAGGGCCGCGCCATTCTGCATGATGGCCCGGGCATGCGAGTCGCCGAGGTCCGCATGGCGCAGCACCAGGGGCGCGAGCGTCGCGTAATCCGTGGCGTGGGCCTTGTCCATCCAGGCGATGACCTCGAACGGATCGCCCTGGAACCTGGCCAGGACGTCCGTCGTGAAGCGCGTTTGCGGCTCCCGGCCGTCATGGGCACGCAGCGAGACGCGAATGGCGGCAAGGCCGAGATCGGCGCCGCTGCCCTCGTCACCAACCGGGAAGCCGTAGCCGCCAATCCGAATCTCGCGTCCGTCGACGCGGGCGAGGCCGATCGAGCCGGTGCCGATGATGATGATCCCACCGTCCTCACCGGCATGAGCGCCAAGGCAGGCGCCGAGCCCATCGCTCTCGAAGACTGTGACGGCGAAGGGGCTTGTCCAGCCTGCAAGCTCCTCCTGCATGCCCTTGCGGCCGATGCCGGCAAGGCAGATTCCGGCGCGGACCCGACTGAACTGATCCTCGCTGAGGCCAGCCTCGCTCATCGCGCCGCGCGCTGCCTGCATCACCGCGGCAAGCGAGGCCTCCAGACCGAGACGGAGCGAGGCCGGCCCCGCGATGCCCGAGCCGAGCACCTCTCCCTGGGCGGTCTCGAGCCGGCAGCGGCAGCCAGTGCCGCCGCCATCGACACCAAGATACAGATCGGCCACAGCGCTCATGCGCCGACCCGTTCGATATCGGCGCCGCAGCGCCTGAGCTTGCGGTCGAGAGCCTCATAGCCGCGGTCGAGATGGTAGATGCGGCTGACCACGGTCTCGCCCTCGGCAGCGAGCCCTGCGAGCACGAGGCTGACCGAGGCGCGCAGGTCGGTCGCCATGACCGGCGCCGCCTTGAGCGCTTCGACGCCGCGCACCATGGCGCTGGTACCCTTCAGCGTGATGTCGGCGCCGAGCCGGACCAGCTCCGGGACATGCATGAAGCGGTTCTCGAACACCGTTTCGCGGATCAGCGAGGTACCGTCCGCCACGCTCATCAGCGCCATGAACTGCGCCTGCAGATCGGTCGAGAACCCGGGATAGGCCTGGGTCATGATGTCGATGCCGGTGAGACGGCCTGGCCGCGACACCATCAGCCCGCGATCGGTCGGCCAGAGTCTGACGCCGGCGGCTTCGAGCGCTTCGCCGACGGCTGCGAGATGTTCGAGCCGTGCGCCGACCAGTTCGAGTTCGCCGCCGGTGATCGCGGCCGCAACCGCATAGGTGCCTGCCTCGATGCGGTCGGCGACGATCTCATATGTCGCTGGCCTGAAGCTCTGGGCGCCCTGGACCTGCAGGCGATGGCTGCCGATACCCTCGATCCTGACGCCCATTGCGACGAGGCAGCGGGCGAGGTCGAGGACCTCCGGTTCCTTCGCCGCGTTGACGATCTCGGTTTCGCCGCTGGCAAGGCCCGCCGCCAGCAAGGCGGTTTCGGTGGCTCCGACCGAGGAGAAGGGAAAGACGATGCGCGCGCCGCGCAGACCGGCGGGAGCATTTGCCTCGATATAGCCGCCGGCGACGCTGATTTCGGCGCCGAGGGCCTCAAGCGCCTTCAGGTGAAGGTCGACCGGGCGTGCGCCGATCGCGCAGCCGCCGGGCAGGGAGACGCGGGCATGGCCGAAGCGGGCGATGAGCGGCCCCAGCACCAGAATGGTCGCGCGCATCTTGCGGACGATGTCATAGCTCGCATCCCGCGGCGCGGCTTCGCTGGCGTTGAGCGTCAGCGCATCCGCCGCGCGCCCGGAGAAGCTGACGCCGTACCCTTCCAGCAGGGCCTGCATTGTCCCGATATCGACCACATCAGGCAGGTTGCGCAGGGTCAGTGGCTTGTCGGAGAGGAGCGCGGCTGCAAAGGCAGGCAAGGCGGCATTCTTGGCGCCGCGGATATCGACGGTTCCGGACAGCCGCTGGCCGCCGCGGATCAGGAGCTTGTCCATCAGGGGGCCTCTTGCGCGCGTTCGGGGGACTTCTCATAGCGCAGGAAGCGGTGCTCCGCGCCGGCGAAATCGCGGCTGTACTCGCTGGCTCGATGCCAGCCAGCCCGCTCATAGAAGCGTCGCGCGCCCATATTGGCCGCGAAGACCTCGAGCGAGCAGGCGCCATTCGCCTCGGCATGGGAGAGCAGGGCTGCTCCATGGCGGCGGCCGGTCTCGGCCACGAAAAGCATGATGACATGACCGTCGAGCAGCAGCAGGACGCCTCTGACGCCGCCATCGTCCAGGACTGTGAGATGCTCCAGGTCCCGTTCGAACCGGGCCTCGAAATGCGCAACGTCATAGGTCGACGCCGCATCGCCGATGATGGGACGGAAGCTGGTCTGATAGGCTTGCGCAAGGATGGCTGCCGCCGGAGCGATATCGCCAGGCTCTGCCTTGCGGATGATCACGACCGGCCCCGCAGACGGGGATCGAGTTCATCGCGGAGCGCGTCGCCGAGCAGGTTGAAGCCGAGCGAGAGGAAGAGGATGCCGAGCCCGGCGAAGATCGCGTTCCAGGGCGAGAGCAGCACGAAATTGCGCCCTTCCGCCAGCATCAGCCCGAGCGAGGGCGTCGGCGGCTGGGTACCGAGGCCGAGGAAGGAGAGCGAGGCCTCGACCAGGATGGCGGCCGACAGCAGCAACGAGGTCTGGACCAGGATCACGGAGGCCAGATTGGGCAGGATATGGCGCAGCATGATGCGCAGGTCCGAGGCGCCGATCGAGCGGATGCCGGCGACGAAGTCGCTCTCGACCAGAACGAGGGCCGGGCCACGGATCAGTCGTGCGAAGATCGGCACATAGACGACCGCAATCGCGATGGCGGCGCTTTCCGTTCGCGGCCCGAGCATGGCGATGATGCCGATGGCGAGCAGCATCACGGGAAAGGCGAAGAGAATGTCCATCAGCCGCATCACGATGCGCTCGCACCAGCTGCGATACAAGGCTGCGAGGAGGCCGAGGCCGCCCCCGACGAGCAGCGCGAGGCCGACGGCGATGCCGCAGGCGATCAGGGCGGTGCGGTAGCCATAGAGGATGCGCGCCAGGATATCGCGGCCGAGATGATCGGTGCCAAGCCAATGCGCGAGGCTCGGCCCCTTCAGGCGGGCGACGATGTCCTGGGCGAGCGGGTCATAGGGCGCAATCAGGGGGGCGGCGAGCGCCAGCACGATCTGCAGCGTGACGATGATGCCCGCTGCGATGGCGATACGGCGGCTCTGGCTCATCACGTAGTCCTGAGCCTTGGGTCGATCAGCGCATAGGCGAGATCGACCAGGGCGTTCACCAGCACGAAGCCGACGGTGACGATGAGGATGGTGGCCTGGACCAGCGGGTAGTTCCGCTCGGCGATGCCGCCGAGGATCAGCCGCCCGAGGCCCGGAATCGAGAAGACCTGCTCGACCACGATCGCGCCCCCAAGCAGATAGCCCGTCATGATGCCGACGCTGGTGACGAAGGGAATGAGCGCGTTGCGGAGCGCATGCCGGTAGAGCACCGCGGTCTCCGAAAGCCCCTTGGCGCGGGCCGTGCGGATATAGTCCTGGCTGAGCGCGTCGAGCATCGCTGTGCGGACAAGGCGCGACAGATTGGCAAGGATCGGCAATGCCAGCGCGATCGCCGGCAGCAGCAGCCGCTGCAGGTTACCGAGCGGGTCCTCGCTGAACGGGACATAGCCGAGCGAGGCGAAGCTTGGGGCCAGGCTTGCCACGGTGATCAGCATGACGATGCCGAGCCAGAAGGACGGGATGGTGAGCCCCGCGATCGCGCCGATGCGCAGGACGAGATCAGCCCGTCCGCCGCGCCAATGCGCCATCAGGCAACCGACGGGCACAGCGAGGCCGGCGCCGATGACGAGCGCCAGCACGGTGAGCTGCAGGGTCGGCCAGATCTGGGCCGTGATTTCCTGGAGCACCGGCCGGCCGGTCCAGATCGAGGTGCCGAAGTCACCGTGGAGCGCTCGCCCGAGCCAGCTCAGATATTGCTCGAGCAGCGGCCGGTCGAGCCCGAGTTCGCTGCGCATCGCCGCAACGCGTTCCGGCGTCACTTCGGTATTGGCGCCGAGCATGATCGCGACCGCATCGCCCGGGATCAGCCGGATCATCATGAAGACGATCACGGAGATTCCGAAGAGCACGATCGCGAGGTCGAGGCAGCGCTGGAGCAGATGGCGGAGCATGCCTCGACCGTGCCGGATCAGCGCAGGCTGGCGCGGCCGAGCGAGACCAGCGAGCGGTTGGCGTAGATGTCATAGCCCTGCAGGTTGCCGCGCACGGCGCTGAACAGGGTGGGATAGGCGATATGGGCCGCCGGGCCCGAGCAACCGAGGATCTTTTGCGCGTCGCGATACGCCGCCTGCCGCGCTGGCTTGTCGAGTGTCGCGCGGCCCTTGTCGAGCAGCGCATCGAGCTCGGGGTTGCTGTACTTGAAGACGTTGGTCGATCCTCCCGTGCGGAACGCGCGGTAGAAATAGTCGTCGGGCTCGATGCTGCCGGCATTGGTCGAGGCGAAGAGGTCGAAATTCGAGTTGCGCCAGTCCTGTACGAACTGGCCTAGCTCGGGGTTCTTCAGCTCCACCTTGAAGCCGGCCTTGCCGAGCTGCTGCTGCACGACCTGGGCGATGTCGCGGATGTCCTGCCGCGGCAGGACCGTCATGCTGACCGAGATCGGCGTGGCGATGCCGGCTTCCTTGAGCAGTGCCTGGGCCTTGGCCGGATCATGCGTGTAGCAGGGCAGGTCCTTCACATCGACCGCCCAGTCCTTCAGCACGGGAGGCAGCGGGGCAGCCGGTGCACCGCTGCCGAACAGCGCTGCGTCGATGATCTCCTTGCGGTTCAGGGCGTAGTTCAGCGCCTCGCGCACCTTCGGATTGTCGAAGGGCGGCTTGGAGACGTTCATGCCGATCAGCGTGTAGGCGAGCTCCATCGTCTCGCGGATCGCCACATTGGGCTTGCCCTTGAGCTGAAGCGCGGTGGCTGCATCGATATGCGGCAGCAGCGCGAACTGGCCATTGCCGATTCCGACCTGGCGCGTGGCCGCTTCGGGAACGAAGTTGAACTTGACGCCTGCAAGCTTCACCTCGGCCGCATTCCAGTAGCCGGCATGCTTGGCGAGTCGGATGAAGCCGTTCGGCTGCCATTCCTCGAACTTGAACGGGCCGGTGCCCATCGGCGCGCGCTGCAGCGCGTCCTTGTTGCCCTCGAGCCCGCGTGGGACGATCGCGATGCCGGTCAATGATGCGAGCAGCGGGGCCGACGGCTCCTTGAGCTTGAGCTTGAGCGTGGTCGCGTCGACGGCCGTTGCGCTTTCCAGCGCTCCGAGGCGGCTCGCGAGCGGCGAGCCGACATCCTTCGAGAGCACCCGCCGCAAGGACGAGGCGGCGTCTTCCGCTTCCATCGGCTTGCCGTCATGGAAGGTCACGCCGGAGCGGAGCTTGAAGGTCACGGTCTTGCCGTCGGCGGACGCGGTCCAGGACTCGGCCAGGCCGGGGATGATGTTGAGGTCCTTGTCGAGCGCGGTCAGTCCTTCATAGATCGGGCCGAGCACGAGCTGCGACGAGGCGAAGGCTGTGACGATATGGGGATCGAGCCCTGCGGGAGAAGCCTCGACGGCGACCTCGAGCACCTGGGCGGACGCAGCACCGGCGATCAACGCGAAGGCCGTGGCAGCGATGCTGCTGCGCAGCGCGCGGCATCGTCCCGAACCCTGCTTCATGGCGCGATACATGGCCCATCCCTCCCGGCAGACGGCGCATTCTCGGGCGCTCGTGCGATCAGTTTCGCATATGGACCACTTAGGGACCAATCTGGACAACGCTTAGCCGATCGCCTAGAGCCAGTGCAAGCCTTGAAGCTTGCCATGGGCATTAGGGAACGGAAGATGCGCGATCTGGCCAAGCAGACACTGACCGCGATCGGCGTGATCAGCGGCACGTCGATGGACGCGATCGACGTCTCCATCGTCGAGAGCGATGGCCGCGAGACGCTCCGCTTCGGCGCCGGCGCTTCCTACCCTTATCCGGCACAGACGCGGCGTGAACTTCAGGCTCTGATTGCCGAGGCCGAACGAGCGGTCAAGGAACCGCTGCTCGAGCTGGAGGCGGCTGTCACCGCCGCCCATCTCGATGCGGTCAGGCGCTTCATGGCCGAACAGGCGCTCGATCCGCAGAGCATCGACCTCGTCGGCCTGCATGGCCAGACCGTCTACCACCGGCCGGAAATCCGCTTCACCCGCCAGCTCATCGACGGGCCGGCGGTTGCAAGAGCGCTTGGCGTCCCGACCGTCGATCGCTTCCGCTACGCCGACGTTGCGGCGGGCGGCGAGGGGGCTCCCTTCGCGCCGCTCTATCACCGTGCGCTGGCGCAGGGGCTGGAGCAGCCCGTGATGGTGCTGAACCTCGGTGGCGTCGGCAATGTCACCTATATCGACGGCGACGACGTGATCGCGTTCGACACCGGTCCGGCCAGCGCGATCCTTGACGATTTCGTCTTGCGGCGGTTGGGCCGTGAATACGATGCCGGCGGGGCACTGGCGGCGAGCGGGCAGATGCGTGAGGACCTCGTGGCAGATTTCATGGCGAATCCGTTTTTCGAACGCCCAGCGCCGAAATCTCTGGACCGCAATGATTTTCATCGCCGCGCCAAGGGCGTGGAAGCTCTCTCCGACGCCGATGGCGCCGCAACCCTCGCCGCCTTTACGGTGGAAAGCGTGGTCGCCGCGCTGCGTCATGTGCCGAAGGCGCCGAGGCGCTGGCTGGTCACGGGCGGCGGTCGCCTGAACAGTCATTTCATGGCGAGGCTGCATGAGCGCCTCGGTGTGCCGGTCGAGCCCGTAGAGGCTGCTGGCTGGGCTGGCGATGTCATCGAGGCGCAGACCTTCGGTTATCTCGCGATCCGCTCGGTCAAGGGCCTGCCGCTCAGCCTGCCCGGCACGACCGGCGTGCCGGAACCGCTGACCGGCGGGCGGCTCAACCTGCCGAGCTAGTCTTCGCGTCGGCGGCGCGCTTCGGGCAGCCAGCGCCGGGCCCCGCATCGCAGCATCCGCAATCCGACCTTTGGCGGCGCAGCCCAATGATGAATTGGCCCGCCGCGGCGCGATCGGCTGGCTTGCCTTGCCGTGAAGCGAGAATCGGGTCGGCGTGGTTGGTCCGACAACCGAGCAAAACGAGGGACGCTGGTCGAGGCCGCATGCCTTCCAGACGAAACAACTCTTCCCTGTCGGTTCCTCGCTTGCTACTGGGCTAAAGTGGACTTATTTTGGTCTGGTCACGAGGGGGCTATCCATGGCGACTGAAGACGTCAGCGCGCGCTTTCGAGAACTTGATGCCTGGGGCGACCTCGACATCCTCAAGGCGCTTTACGAAGGCCAGCTTGCAGCGGTCGCCACCATCGCGTCGTCCTTGCCGGCGATTGCGGAAGCCGTTGCCGCGGCCGTGCCGCGCCTCGAGGCCGGTGGCCGCCTGATCTATGCAGGTGCCGGCACCTCGGGCCGCATCGGCGTGCAGGACGGCGCGGAACTGACCCCGACCTTCGACTGGCCGGAAGAGCGGTTGGCCTTCGCCATCGCTGGCGGCGACGAGGCGATCCTCCACGCCGTCGAGAATGCCGAGGATTCGGTTGATGACGGCGCGGGCGCGATGCGCCGCACCGATGTCGGGCCGAACGACGTCGTGATCGGTCTCGCTGCCAGCGGCCGCACGCCTTACACGCTCGCCGCCATCGGGGAAGCCAAGGCGCGTGGCGCCCTGACCATCGGCGTCGCCAATAACCGCGGCTCGGCACTGCTGCGCACGGCGGATCTCGGCATCCTCACCGAAACCGGGGAAGAGGTCGTTGCCGGCTCCACCCGGATGAAGGCCGGAACCGCCCAGAAGATCGTGCTCAACCTGTTCTCGACGCTGCTGATGATTCGTCTCGGCCGGGTCTATCGCGGCCTGATGGTCCATATGCGCGCGACCAATGCCAAGCTCCGGCTGCGGGCGGCGCAGATGGTCGAGATGATCACCGGATGCGGCATGGAGGCCGCCGCCCGCCATCTCGACCGCGCCGGCGGCGATGTGAAGCGCGCCGTGCTGCTTGCAAGCGGCGCCGAGGCTGCCTTGGCCGAGAGCTTGCTCGCTCGCCATCATGGCAATCTGCGCCTGGCCCTGTTCGATCTCGGCGTCGGGACGAACGGCCCGGCCAAGGCGCCTCCAAGGGCGGCCCGGTGAGCGAAACCTCACCCGGGCGCGGTCCGCGGCGTCCGCGCGAGGGCGCGTCCGACGCTGCCCCCGAAGCGATGCCGGCCAAGCAGCAGGCGATCCTTCAGGCGCTCGCCGGAGACGACCCGACGCCACGTTATCTCAGGCTCGCCGGCGCTCTGTCCCGGCTGATCGAGACCGAGGTCTTCCTTCCCGGCGATGCCGTTCCCTCCGAGCGCGACCTCGCCCAGCTGACCGGCTATGCCCGGGTCACCGTGCGCAATGCCATCGACGAGCTCATTCGCAGCGGCGCGTTGTCGCGACGGCATGGCTCGGGCACCTTCGTCGCCTCGCGTATGGAGCAGCCGCTCTCGGTCCTGGCGAGTTTCTCGACCGATATCGAGAACCGCGGCGGCCGGCCGGGCTCGATCTGGCTGTCGAAGGAGCTGGCGCGGCCGAAGCCGCAGGAATCGATGGCGCTGGGTCTCGGACCGAGCGACGCTGTCGTCCGGTTGATCCGGGTCAGAACGGCGGATGGAGAGCCGCTGGCGATCGAATGCGCCGTCGTGCCCGCCACCATCCTGCCGTCGCCGGATCTGATCGAAACCTCGCTCTACGCCGCGCTCGCGCAGAGGGGGGCAGCACCTGCCCATGGCGTGCAGCGCATCCATGCCGGCCTCGCGACGGCGGATGAGGCAAAGCATCTCGGCATTCCGGCAGGCAGCGCGCTGCTCAGGATCGAGCGCCGTGCGTTTCTCGGCAATGGCAAGCCGGTCGAGTTCACGCTCTCCGCCTATCGCGGCGATCGCTATGATTTTGTCGCGACCTTGAAGGGCGAAGCGATGGGGCCGCAATCGTGACACTGCAGGATCGAAACCCCTCCCGCATGTCAGCCGAGATCGCTGAAATCCCCGAGGCCGCGACGCGGCTTCTGCAGGAGGGGCAAGGCGAGATTGCGCGCGTCGCCGATGCGCTGCAGATGTCGCGCGTCAGCCATGTCGTCGTCAGCGGCCGGGGCAGTTCCGGCCATGCAGGCACGCATCTGCGCTATCTCATCGAGACCCGCCTGGGCTTGAGCTCTGCGGCGGCGGCCCCTTCGGTGGTGACGCGCTATGGCGCAAGCCCGCGTCTCAGGGAGGCGCTCTATATCCTGATCTCGCAGTCTGGCCGCAGCCCCGATCTGGTGGCGGCGGCCGAGCAGGCGACAGAGGCCGGGGCGCAAACGGTCGCCATCGTCAATGATCCCGATTCCCCTGCCGCTCGGGCCTGCCGCCATGTCATCCCGATCGCGGCAGGTCCCGAGCTCGCCGTGGCCGCAACAAAGACCGTTGTGAACACGATGCTGGCCGGCATGCTGCTGGTCGCGCGTCTGAGCAGGGACGCTGCGCTCGCGACATCTGCGCAATCGGCTCCCGAACGTCTTGCCCAGGCGCTCACCCTCGACTGGTCGGCCTGGGCGCGCCGGCTGTCCGATGCACCGGCGGGTTTCGTCATCGGGCGCGGTCTGACGCTGGGACCAGCGCGCGAGGCCGCGCTCAAGGCGGCCGAGGTCCTGGGCGTGCCCGTGCTGGCGTTCAGCTCGGCGGAAGTCCTGCACGGACCCAAGGCCGCGATCCGGAGCGAGCATCCGATCCTCGGCCTCAATGCCGGTGGTGAGGTTTCGGAGAGCATCGAGGAGGCCCTGGCGACGCTTCGTCACGAGGGGGCGTCGATCTTCTCGGGAAGCGGACTGCGGCCGACACTCCCGGGACTGGCAGCGGGCGACCCGGCGCTCGACGCGATCGCGCTGCTGGTGCCCGTCTATCGCGCGCTGGAAGCCGAGGCGGTGCGGCTTGGCCGCGATGTCGACCGTCCACCGGGGTTGGTCAAGGTCACGGAGACGCTGTGATGGCAGCGCGGCGGCAGGGCTGGCGTGCGCGGCGCCTGTTCGATGGCGAGCGGATCTGGCCGGATCGCCTCGTCATCGCCGAGGATGGGATCGTCACCGAGATGCTGCCGTCAAGCGCGCAGCCGCACTGCGTGATCGAGGAACTGCCGGATGACGGCGTGCTCGCGCCGGGCTTCATCGATGTTCAGGTCAATGGCGGTGGCGGCGTCATGCTGAACGATACACTGAGCTGCGACGGCATAGCTGCGATCAGCGCTGCCCATGCCCGCTTCGGCACGCGGTTCCTGCTGCCGACCCTCATCAGCGCCAGCAGGGCAGATATCGCGAAGGCCATCGCAGCCGCACGCGAAGCGATTGCGCGCGCTGTGCCGGGCGTTCTCGGCATTCACATCGAGGGCCCCTTCATCAATCCCGAACGTCGTGGCGCGCATCTGGTCGCCAATCTCCTGCGGCCCGAGCCGGAGGATGTCGATCTGTTGACGTCGCTCGGCGCCGCTGGCGTGACACTGGTGACGCTCGCGCCCGAATGCGTGCCTTCCGGCTTCATCCGCGCGCTGGTCGCGCGTGGCGTCAAGGTCTGCGCGGGCCATTCCAACGCGAGCGCGGCTGAGATGGCGGCGGCCCATGCCGAGGGCCTGAGCGGTGCCACCCATTTGTTCAACGCCATGTCGCAGCTCGGCTCGCGCGAGCCGGGCGTGGTCGGTTCCGTGATGTCGGGCATGGGGTTGACCGCGGGCATCATCGCGGACGGGCACCATGTCGCCTGGCCGTCCTTTCAGGCTGCGTTTCGCGCGATCGGGCCGGACAGGATGATGCTTGTCACCGACGCGATGGCGACGATCGGCGCCGACGGGGATGCCTTCGAACTCTTCGGCGAGACGATTCATGTCAGCGGCGGCCGGCTCGTCAATGCCGAGGGCCGCCTCGCAGGCGCTCATCTCGACATGAATGCCGCGATTCTCAATGCCTATCGGCACGGCGGCGCGACGCTTGAGCAGGCCTTGGCGATGGCGAGCGCAACGCCTGCGGCCTATCTCGGCCTATCCACCAGCCATGGCCGGATCGCGCCGGGGCGGCGGGCGGAATTCTCCGTGCTGCGCACCGGCGGCTAGTTCCGCAGAGCGGATATCGTATCCTGCCGGAGGGCTTGGCCTTCTGTGATCGCGTCGGCTTCCCCGACGATCGCAATCCGCTCTTCGGGCCGATGGTTGGCGCCATCGGCTCAGGTGAGCCTGTTCCTGAACATCCAGGCGGCGAAGGGCAGGGTCACGGCGGCAATGGCGACGAGCGCCAGCATCTCCGGCAAGAGCTGCCTGATTCCGGCACCCTCCAGATAGATTTGATGCGTGATGCTGATGGCGTAGCGCAGCGGGTTGATCAGGGTGAAGTACTGCAGGATCTCGGGCATGTTGCCGATCGGCGCCGTCAGGCCCGAGAGCAGCATGAACGGCATCAGCAGCACGAATGAGCCGATCATTGCCTGCTGCATATTGCCCGCGATGGACGAGATGAAGAGGCCGATCCCGACCGATGCCGAGAGGAACAGGAAGAGGCCGAGATAGAGCATCGCAAAACTGCCGGAGAACGGGATCTGGAACCAGAGTTGCGCCACCAGCAGAATCAGCGTCGACTGGGTGAGCCCGATCAGCATGGCGGGGACTGCCTTGCCGACCATGATCTCCGAGGGCCGGAACGGCGTCACCAGCAACTGATCGAATGTGCCTTCCTCGCGCTCTCGCGCCACCGACATCGCAGTCAGCATCATCGTCATCATCATGGTGATGGTGCCGATCAGGGCCGGAACCATGTACCAGCGCGTTTCGAGGGTGGGGTTGTACCAGGCCCGTGTGGTCATGCGAACGGGTGGGCCGGGCTGGCCGTGCGAACTCTGCCAGTCGGCTCCAAAGCCGGTGACGATCTGGCTGACATAGGTTTGGGCGGTACCCGCGGTGTTTGAGTTGCGCCCGTCGGCGATGACTTGCACGGCGGGCGCGGTCCCCGCCTGCAGACCGCGCTCGAAATCGTAGGGAATGGTGATCACCAGCAAGGCGCGCTGGTCGTTGATGATGTCGGCGATCTGGCGCTCGACGTCGAGCGTGGCGACCCGCGTGAAGGTGCCGGAACCGTCCAGGCGCGCGATCAGTGCGCGCGAGACGGCGCTTCGATCGTGGTCGAGCAGTGCATAGGACACGTTGTTGAGGTCATAGGTCGCGGCATAGCCGAAGATCAGGCACTGCAGGACCGGTGGGGCGATCAGGGAGATGCGGCTCTTCGGATCCTTCAGGATCGCGAGCAGTTCCTTGCGGATTAGGGCGAGGATGCGCAGCAGCGTGTCGAGCATGGCCCACCTCACACGATGGTCTTGCGCGTCGCGCGTATCGCAAGCGCGATCAGCACTGCGGCCATGACGGCCAGCACCGCAGCATTCGGCAGGATTACCGGCCAGATGTCCCCGGCGAGGAACAGGGTCTGCAGAACGCTGACGAAATAGCGCGCCGGGAAGATATGCGTGATCACCTGGATCGCGACCGGCATGCTGCGGATGTCGAACATGAAGCCGGACAGCATCATCGCCGGGAGAAAGGTGGCGATGATCGTGATCTGGCTCGCGACGAACTGGCTCTTGGTCAGTGAGGAGATCAACAGGCCGATGCCGAGCGCGACAATCAGATAGAGCATCGACACGGCAACGAGCAGCCCGAGCGAGCCTCTGATCGGCACGCCGAAGAGCAGCTTGGCACCAAGGATCGAGAGGGCGAGCCCGATCATGCCGAGGATGAAATAGGGCACGGTCTTGCCAAGCAGGATCTCGCCGGGACGCACGGGCGTGACGAACAGCGCCTCGAAGGTTCCGCGCTCCCATTCCCGCGCAACGACAAGCGCGGTCAGCAGCGCACCGATCAGCGTCATCACCAGCACGATCAGGCCGGGAACCAGGAAGTAGCTGCTGTTATTGGCATCGTTGAACCAGAGCCGGCTCTCGATCGAGACTGGCGGACCGGCGATGATGCGGCCCATCGCGGCCTCGCGCGCCATCCAGGTTGCAACGGCACCCTGAGCATAGCCGAGCGAGATGCGGGCGGTATTGGCGTCGGTGCCATGGACCAGCACCTGGATCTCGGCCGTGCCCTGCTCCATCCGGCGCGCGAAATCGGGCGGTATGCGGACAATGGCGTGGACGCGCTTGTCGAGCATCATCCGCTCGGCCTCGGCCATGGTCTTGACCTGCACCGCGTTGAAATAGTCGGAGAGTTCGAAACTCGACGCCGCGCCGCGCGCCTCGGCCGAGATGTCCTCCATGACGATCGCGACCGGGACGTTCTTGACGTCGAAGGAAAGCCCGTAGCCGAAGAGCACGAGCAGCAGCATCGGCATGATCACGCCGATCGCGATGCTGCTCGGGTCGCGCACGACCTGCCAGCCCTCCTTCCGGATCAGCGCCGCGATGCGGCGCAGCCTTGCCATTCCGCCGGTCTGTGAGGTCACGGCGGTCATGCTGCGGGCCTCTGCTCGGCACGCCCGTCACGCGACGTCTCGACGATGGCGATGAAGGCATCTTCCATCGTCGGTTGGCGTCCGTCCTGGGCCGTGGCATGGGCCCTGATCTCGGCCGGCGTGCCTTCTGCCAGGCTGCGTCCGGCATCGAGGATGATGATCCGGTCGCAATATTCTGCTTCCTCCATGAAATGCGTGGTCACGATCACGGTGACGCCCTGCTCGGAGAGCGCCGTGATCCGGCCCCAGAATTCGCGCCGCGCGATCGGATCGGCGCCGCTCGTCGCCTCATCGAGGAAGAGGATGTCCGGCTCGTGCAGCAGGGCGGTGCCCATCGCGAGGCGCTGCTTGAAGCCGCCCGGCAATTGCCCGCTCGGCAGCCGGGAGAAGGCATCGAGCTCGAATTGCTGCTTCGCCCAGGTGATCCGGTCCGCCTTGCGCCTCCCACGCAGCCCATAGGCACTGGCGAAGAAATCGAGATTCTCGTCGACGCTCAACTGGCCGTAGAGCGAGAATTTCTGGGCGACGTAGCCGAGCCTGCGCCGCGCCTCGGCACGAGATGTCCGCAAATCCGCGCCAGCGACACGCAGCGTGCCGTGCGAGGCTGGCAGCAGCCCGCAGAGCATCCGGAACGTGGTGCTCTTGCCGGCGCCGTTGGGGCCGAGAAGCCCGTAGATCTCGCCGCTCCGAACCTCGAAGCTGACATGATCGACAGCGGTGAAATCGCCGAAGGTGCGGACGAGGTCACGCACCTCGACCGCCATGGCGCCGGAACCCGGGGAGGTGGGCTGGTCGAGCGTCATGGCACTGCTGCGTGTGCGCTCGGCGACGGCAGCAAACAGCACCATGAACCCGTCCTCGAAACGTGGCGGCACGCGGCGATGCCGAAGCGTGCCGTCGCCGAGGGGCAGGGCGCCCGTTTCGCTCGGAGCTGCGAGCACGACGCGGACTTGCCCGGCTTCGGGCACGGCATCGATGACGCCGTCCTGCTGAAACAAGCGTGCCTGCAGCGAACGTGCCGGCATTCCCTTGGGCGTCTCGATGATGAAGGTGCGGCCTTCAGCTTTCGCCGTGATCTCGCTCGGCGTGCCCTGCGACAGCACCTTTCCGGCATGCATGACGACTGCATGGTCGCAGAGCTCGGCCTCGTCGAGATAGGAGGTGCTGACGATGACGGTGAGCCCATCCTCGCGCACCAGCTTGAGCACGATCGCCCAGAGCTCGCGCCGCGACAGTGGGTCGACGCCGACGGTCGGCTCGTCCAGCAGCAGTAGTTCGGGAGCACGGACGAGGGTGCAGGCGAGCCCCAGTTTCTGCTTCATGCCGCCGGACAGCTTCCCGGCCAGCCGCTCGCGAAAACGCCCGAGCTGGGTCATCTCGAAGAGGCGAGGGTAGATGTGCTCGCGTTGGTCGGCACCGACGCCGTGCAGATCGGCATAGAGATCGAGGTTCTCCTGGACGCTCAGATCCTCATAGAGCCCGAATTTCTGCGGCATGTAGCCGATGCGGTCCTGTACGGCCTGGGGATCGTCAGCGACGACAATGCCGAGAACGTCGAGCATACCCTCATCGGGTTTCATCAACCCGGCGATCAGCCGTAGCAATGTGGTCTTGCCGGCACCGTCGGGGCCGACGAGGGCGGTCAGCGTGCCTTCCCTGGCTTCGAAGGAGACATCGTCGAGTGCCTTGACGGTTTCGCCGGTGGCCCGGCGGAACGTCTTGTGGAGGGTCCGCGCCGTGACGGGTGAGACGGGCGCGGCGGGGGTCATGGCTTGGTCTTCCCGGTCTCGGGTACAGCAGCGCTGTTTGCGACCGCAGCCTCGGCTCCCGGCAACATCTTGATGGTGGCTGGCATGCCGAGGCGCAGCCTGTCCTGCGGGTCCTCGACGAAGACACGCATCTCGTAGACGAGGCTCGTGCGCAGATCCTCGGTCTGCACCGTTTTCGGGGTGAACTCGGCGACGGGTGAGATGAAGCCGATCCAGCCTTCGAGCGGCTGGTTCGGAAAGCTGTCCGTGGTGACCTGCATCCGCATGCCAGAGCGGACCTGTCCGAGCTTCGGCTCAGCCACATAGGTCCGCACCCATTTCGTGCCGGTCATGGCCAGTGAAAGCACCGGGCGGCTGGGCGAGGCCATCTCGCCGGGTTCCATCAGCCGCGAGCGAACCACGCCGTCGAAGGGAGCAAGCAGCTGCGCATCGACCAATTGGCGCCGGGCGAGCGCAAGCTGCGCCTGGTTGCCGCGGAGCTGTGCCTCTGCCTGCGCGATGTCCTCCGAGCGCGGGCCGGCGAGAGAAAGGTCGAGGGCGCTCTTTGCGACATCGAGCTTTGCCTTGGAGGTCTCGGCAAGAGCCTTGGCGGCATCGAGGTCCTGCTGGCTGACGGCATTCGCGGACAGGGCGCGCCGCCGCTCATATTGCGCGGCGGCGTTGACCGAATCCGCCCTGGCCGATTCCAGGTTGGCGCGGGCCTGGGCGATCTCCTCGGGGCGAGAGCCGTTGCGCAATCGATCGAGTGCGGCCTTCTGGGCCCCGACAATCGCTTCCATCTGGTCGATCTGCGGTTGCAGGCGGCTCGTATCCAGCTTCGCAAGGACCTGGCCGCTGCGAACGACATTGCCCTCCTCGACAAGGATCGCGGCGATGCGTTCGCTGCCGTTGAAGGCCAGCGAGGCCTGCCTGAGATCGACATTGCCGTAGAGGACCAACTCGGATGTCGCGGCGGGGCGGTGGCTAAACCACCAGGCGCCTGCGGCCCCCAAGAGGGCGATGACAGCCAGTATGCGCGGTGCCTTGCTCATGCCTTCAAGGATAGGCGCGTGGTGCAATATGTCAAATCTGAATTTAAATTCTATCTTTCAAATATTCTTGATCGGCGTTAAGCTCGGGTCATGAAACGAGCGATTCCTCAAAAACGACCCGGTCGCCGCGAGGACGGTGCGGCCACCAAGGCGCAGATTCTCGATGCGGCCGGAGAGGTCTTTGCGGAAAAGGGCTTTGATCGCGCCACCGGCAAGGAGATCGCCGAGCGGGCGGGCAGCAATTCTGCTGCCGTGAATTACTATTATGGCGGCATCGACGGGCTCTATGCCGAGGTGTTGGTCGAGGCGCATCGCCGCCTGCTGACCTATGATCGGCTGCTCAAGCTGGCAGAAGCCCCAGGGACTCCGGAGGACAAGCTTCGCACCCTCATTGGTCTCGTGGTCCGCACGATCATGGGGCCCGCCTCCTCGAGCTGGTCCTTGCGGGTCCTGAGCCGTGAGGTGCTGGCTCCAACACCCGCTTTCGCAGTGCTGCGGGATCGCGAGATTCTCCCGAAGAAGCGCATCGTCACCGGGATCGTCGGCGAAATCCTGGGAGTGCCGCATGATCACCCCGTCGTTGCCCGGTGCTGTCTCACTGTCATCGCCCCCTTCGTGGTGATGCTCGTCGGCAACCGCCAGGTCCTCGCGCAGGTCTTTCCCGACCTGGCGTCGGACCGGGGCGCTGTCGACGAGATGGTCGCCCATTTCCAGCGCTTCGCTTTCGGCGGCATCGCTGCCGTGGCAGCGGAACTCGATGCGCGGGAGGAAGCTCGTTCCGCCTGAGGTGATGTGCTGCCGATCAGGCTTGCATCCATCCGACCTCCAACCGTCGGATCCCGCGCCATTGCCTGTGGTCATCGCTAGACACCATCGTCGCATGACTGCCCGCTCCAAAGCTCCATCCGCTGAAGCGTGGAAATCCGAGCTTCTGTGATCTGCGTCATTGAGTGCGGCCCGGCGCAGGCGCAGAATTCTTGTGGCGGGGGGCTGAGAGTTCATGACCCATTCGGGAGGAACGATCATGCAAGCCCAGAGCCTCACGACACTGGCGGCCGGAACGAAATCCATCAGCGCCTCAGCCATCGAGGCGCTCGCCGCGCAGCTTCACGGAAGCGTGCTCGACGAGACTGATGCCGCATATGACGATGCACGCGCGATCTGGAATGGGATGGTCGATCGCAGACCTGGCCTGATCATACGCTGTGCGGTGGCTGCCGATGTCGTCAGCGCTGTGCGATTTGCGCGTGACAACGGACTATTGCTCTCTGTGCGTGGCGGCGGACACGGCATTGCCGGAAATGCCGTCTGCGATGGCGGCCTGATGATCGACCTGTCACCGATGAAATCGGTCCGAGTCGACGAAGCATCGCAGCGCGCCTGGGTCGAGCCGGGCGCTACCCTGGCCGATGTCGACAGGGAAACCCAGGAATTCGGATTGGCGGTGCCGACGGGCATCAATTCGACCACGGGCATTGCCGGCCTGACGCTGGGCGGCGGCTTCGGCTGGATCACGCGGAAGTTCGGGCTTACCCTGGACAACCTGCTGTCGGTCGAGGTGGTGACGGCTGACGGCGAGCTCAGGCGCGCTAGCCAGTCGGAAAATCCGGACCTGTTCTGGGCCCTGCGCGGCGGCGGCGGAAATTTCGGGGTGGCCACCGCGTTCGAATTTCGGCTTCACAAGCTTGGCCCCCAGGTTTTGGCTGGCCTTGTCGTGCATCCCTTCGATGATGCCGAGGCCGTCCTGAAGGAATATCGTCAGGCGCTCGAAGTGGCGCCCGACGAGTTGACCTGTTGGGTCGTGATGCGGCAGGCGCCGCCCCTGCCGTTCCTGCCGGCCGAGTGGCATGGCAAGGAAGTGCTGGTGCTCGCGATGTGCTATTGCGGCGACATCGCCGAAGGCGAAAAGGCAACCGCCAGGCTGCGTTCCATCGGAAAACCGATCGTCGACGTGGTGGGGCCGGCGCCTTTCGCGACGTGGCAACAGGCTTTCGATCCTCTGCTCACAGCCGGTGCCCGCAACTACTGGAAGAGCCACGACTTCACCGAGCTCTCGGACGCGGCGATCAGGATCCTGATTGGCGCGGTGCGTCGCCTCCCGGGGCCGGAATGCGAGATCTTCATCGGCCATGTCGGTGGGGCGGCCGGCCGCGTTGCGGCGGATGCGACCGCCTTTCCGCAGCGCAGCTCCCATTTCGTCATGAATGTTCATGCGCGCTGGCGCGAACAGGGCATGGATCAGGCCTGCATCGCCTGGGCGCGCGCGCTCTTTGATGCCGCAAGGCCGTATTCAGCTGGAACGGCCTATATCAACTTCATGCCGGCAGACGAGATGGACCGCGTCCAGGCGGCTTACGGAGGCAGTTACCATCGCCTTGCCGAGCTGAAGCGGCGCTACGACCCGATGAACCTGTTTCGCATGAACCAGAATGTGAAGCCGACGGCGAGTTCGCAGGCCGCCTGAGCCCAGCTGCCTGAGCAGTTAGGACGAGGTTGGATGGCTGGCCCAGGCCGCAGGGATCGACGCGTATTGTGTCCCTGCGGGCTGGTGCGTCTCCATGGCTTAATGAGACTCTCCGCCGGCGCCGGGCCGGCTCTCCAAAGCGTGCCTTAGGTCCTAGGCGCAATGCGGCAAGCTGGAGCGCCGCTGGATCAGGTCGTCCTTGGCGAAGAGCTCGGCCAGCCAGTCGACGAAGACACGCACCTTGTTGCTGAGATGACGGTTCGGTGGGTAGACGATGTGCAGCGGCTTGGGGGTCGAGCACCAATTCGTCAGCAGCGGTACGAGCCGGCCGGCGGCGATATCCTCCTGCACCATGAAGGTTGGTGCCTGAACGATGCCGAGCCCCGCCAGCGCGGCAGCGACGTAACCAGCACCTTCGTTCAGCGATACGACGAAACGTCCCCTGATCTCGTGGCTTTCCTTACCGTCGGCATAGGTGAAGGGGGCTGTGCGACTGGTCCCGGCATAGCGGTAGCCGACGATGAAATGATCGCCCTCGAGGTCGGTCGGATGCTGGGGCTCGCCATGGCGCTGGACATAGGAGGGGGAGGCGCAGGTCACGAGATACATCTCGCCGATGCGCCGGGCGATCAGGCTCTGGTCCGTGAGCTCGCCGGCCCGGACGGCGCAATCGAGATTTTCCGCCAGCAGATCGGCAGGTCGGTCACTGAGGCCGAGGTCGAGCTGGATGTCGGGATAGCGCGCATGGAATTCAGGCAGGTTCGGGATGATGACGCGCATGGCCAGCGGCGCGCTGACGTCGACGCGCAGGCGCCCGCTCGGCCTGGCCTGTGACGAGGCCATGCTGCCGTCGAGCTCGTCGATTTCGTTCAGGACCCTGAGCGCGCGCTCGTAATAGGCCGCCCCGTCCATCGTCACCGTCACGCGCCGTGTGGTGCGGTTGAGGAGTTTGGCGTGGAGATGCGACTCAAGCTGCTGGATCTGCTTGGTCACCGTCGGCTTGGGGATGTCGAGCAGATCGGCAGCACGGGTGAAGGTGCCGGCTTCGACGACGCGGACAAAGGCGCGCATGGCGCTGAGCTGGTCCATGGCTTTTTCGAACAGGTCGCTTCTTCGATTGTTTCCATATGGAAATAATGAATGAGCTTTACGGGTATTTATTGCCGAAACACGATGGTCTAAATCAGGTTGCATTGCAACAGAAGCCGCCGGGACACGCCATGTCCGCTCAAACCGCCACCCTCGATCGCCCCATCTCCGTCACATGGCGGGACGAGGTGATCGCTGCCAAGCCAGTCTCGCTGGCAGCGCGTGTGTTCATCCCGGCAGAGCTCAACCGCAACACAGCGCTCGTCATGCACCTGCATGGCGGCACCTTCAACGAGGGCTCGCTGGCAAGCGGAGAGGCGGTCGCGACGATCCTGGCTCGCGCCGGTGCCGCTGTCGTTTCGGTCGATTATCCGCTCGCGCCAATGCACCGTTTCCCCGATGTGCTGGAGGCCGTATTTGGTGGCTTGCTGGCGCTCTACAAGGCGCGCAGCCGCTGGGTCGCGAAAAGCGCCCCATTCTACGTCGCTGGCGAAGAAGCCGGCGGCAACCTGGCCGCGGCTCTCGCCATGATGGCGCGGGACCGGCAGGGACCGCCGCTCGCCGGGCAGATCCTGCTCTCGCCGATGCTGGATTCCTGCCTTGGGACCTATTCGCTGCGCGAGGCCGATGCCGGTCCGGTGGGATGTCGCTGGGCCGATGGCTGGCACGACTATCTGGGTTCGCCTGACAAGGCGGCTCATCCCTATGCCGCGCCGCTCAACGCCTCCCGGCTTGCCGGGCTGGCTCCTGCCCTGCTGATCACGGCGGAGGATGATCCGCTGCGTGACGAATGCGCGAGCTATGCCTGTCGGCTGCAGGAAGCGGGTGTCGCGGTCAGTCGCTACGTGCAGACTGCGCCAACCAATTGGCCCGGTGCCTATGCCGAGGCTCCCAAGGAAGGTTCCTGCCTCTGCCTGGCATGTGACCATGTAACCGAGTTCTTCAAATCCACCGCGCCGTCCTGATCGGGGCCAACGCGACCAACTCGATCCTCTCTTCTCTCGCAAGGAATGAACCCATGATTCAGGGAACGATCCGTCATGGCCTGCTGGGCGGAAGCCTGGCCGCCACCATCTCTCTCGCCGCCGTCCTGCTTGTGATGAACGGCTCCGACAAGGCCCAGAGCGATACCGCTCCGGCGGCCGCGCAGGCGACCCCGGTTTCGGTCGCGCTCGTCGAGCAGCGTGAGCTGACCAACTGGGCCGAGTTCTCCGGCCGCCTGGAGGCGATCGAACGCGTCGATGTGCGCTCGCGCGTCGCCGGCGTCGTCGAGGCCGTGCACTTCAAGCAGGGCAACCTCGTCAAGCAGGGCGACCTGCTGATCAGCATCGACCAGGCGCCCTATCTCGCCGAGTTCGAACGCGCCCAGGCCCAGGTCCTGGCTGCCGAAGCCCGGGTGGCGCTTGCCGCCAACGAGCATGAGCGCGGTCAGAAGCTGATGACGACGCAGAACGTGTCGCAGCGCGATCTCGACGCCCGTCTGAATGCTCTTCGTGAAGCGCAGGCCAATCACCGCGCGGCCCAGGCGGCCCTGCAGACAGCGCGGCTGAACCTCGACTACACCCAGATCAGGGCGCCGATCAGTGGCCGGATCGGGCGGCTCGAGGTCACTGTCGGCAATCTCGTCGCAGCCGGGGCGGGGGCTTCGCTGATGACGACACTGGTCTCGGTCGATCCGATCTATGCCAGCTTCAATGCCGACGAGAACACGGTGCTGAGGGCTCTCGGCTCGCTGCCGGCCTCGGATGGTCCGCGTGCGCTGGAGCGCATCCCGGTTCAGATGGGCACGGCGACGCAGGACGGCACTCCGATCAACGGCAGGCTGCAATTCGTCGACAACAGTGTCGATGTCGGCAGCGGCACCGTTCGGGTGCGGGCGATCTTCGACAATCCCGATGGCACGCTGATGCCGGGCCAGTTCGTGCGCCTGCGCATGGGCCAGGCCCGGACCGAGCCTGCGCTGGTGATCAATGAGCGCGCGATCGGCACCGACCAGAACAAGAAGTTCGTCTTCGTCGTCGGCGAGGACCTCAAGGCGAGCTGGCGTGAAGTGACGCTTGGCTCGGCCAATGAGGGGCTGCGCATCGTCACCGCCGGGCTCAAGCCGGGCGAAAAAATCGTCGTCAACGGCCTGCAGCGCATTCGTCCGGGCGCAGCTGTCGCTCCCGAGCAGGTGCCGATGGCCGAGAAGTCAGAGCTGCGCCGGGTGGCCGGTGCAGGACCCACGGAAATCGCCCAGCGCTGAGCTGGGACGCCTATCAGAACTCGGGTGCTGACGACGTCGCGTGATGGCGCCCGTCGTCAGGCCTGAGGCGCCCGAAGGGGGCATCTCATGAATCTCTCCAAGTTCTTCATCGATCGCCCGATCTTCGCGGGCGTGCTGTCGGTTCTCATCCTGGTCGCCGGCCTGCTCTCGCTGCGTGTGCTGCCGATCTCGGAATATCCCGAAGTCGTGCCGCCGACCGTGGTGGTGCGCGCGCAATACCCGGGCGCCAATCCTCGCGTCATCGCCGAAACCGTGGCCACGCCGATCGAGGAGCAGATCAACGGCGTCGAGGGCATGCTCTACATGTCCAGCCAGGCGACGACCGACGGCGTGATGACGCTGAACGTCACCTTCAAGCTCGGCACCGATCCCGACAAGGCACAGCAGCTCGTGCAGAACCGCGTCTCGCAGGCGGAGCCCCGCTTGCCGGAAGAGGTGCGGCGCCTCGGCGTCACCACGATCAAGAGCTCGCCGGATTTGACGATGGTGGTGCACATCACCTCGCCGAACGATCGCTACGACATGACCTATCTGCGCAACTACGCAGTCCTGAACGTCAAGGACAGGCTGGCGCGCATCGACGGCGTCGGCCAGGTCCAGCTCTTCGGCTCGGGCGACTATTCGCTCCGCGTCTGGCTCGATCCGCAGAAGGTCTCCGAGCACGGGCTCTCGCCGAGCGACGTCGTGCGCGAGATCCGCGCGCAGAACGTCCAGGCTGCTGCCGGCGTCATCGGCGCCTCCCCGAACGCCCCGGGCCTCGATCTCCAGCTCTCGGTCAATGCCCAGGGGCGCCTTCAGAATGAGGAGGAGTTCGGCGAGATCATCATCCGCACCAGCCCGACCGGGGCTGTGACGCGGCTGAAGGATGTCGCGCGCATCGAACTCGGCGCGGCCGACTATGCCCTGCGCTCGCTGCTCGACAACAAGTCGGCGGTCGCGGTGCCGATCTTCCAGGCGCCGGGCTCGAATGCCATCGCCATCGCCGACAACGTCCAGGCGGTGATGCGCGAGATCAAGCAGAACATGCCGGAAGGCGTGGACTACGCGATCGTCTACGACACGACCCAGTTCGTGCGCGCCTCGATCAAGGCCGTCATCACCACGCTGCTCGAGGCCATCGCGCTGGTCGTGCTCGTCGTCATCGTCTTCCTGCAGACTTGGCGGGCCTCGATCATCCCGCTGGTCGCCGTGCCGGTCTCGGTCATCGGCACCTTCGCCGTGATGTATCTCTTCGGCTTCTCGATCAACGCGCTCAGCCTGTTCGGCCTCGTGCTCGCCATCGGCATCGTCGTCGACGACGCCATTGTCGTGGTCGAGAATGTCGAGCGCAATATCGAGCAGGGGCTGGAGCCCCGCCAGGCGACCTACAAGGCGATGCGCGAGGTCTCCGGCCCGATCATCGCGATCGCGCTGGTGCTGGTCGCGGTTTTCGTGCCGCTCGCCTTCATCAGCGGCTTGACCGGCCAGTTCTATCGCCAGTTCGCGCTGACCATCGCGATCTCGACGGTGATCTCGGCGATCAACTCGCTGACGCTGTCGCCGGCGCTGGCAGCCCTGTTGCTGCGTTCGCACCACGCCCCGAAGGATGCGCTGACCCGCGTCATGGACAAGCTGTTCGGCTGGTTCTTTCGTGGCTTCAACCGCTTCTTCAATCGCAGCTCTCAGGCCTATGGCGGCGGCGTGCGCCGCATCCTGACCCGCAAGACGGCGATGATGGCGGTCTATCTCGTGCTCGTCGGCCTGACGGTCGTGCTGTTCCGCACTGTCCCGGGCGGCTTCGTGCCCGGCCAGGACAAGCAGTATCTCGTCGGCTTCGCGCAACTGCCCGACGCCGCCACGCTCGACCGCACCGAGGACGTCATCCGCAAGATGGGCGAGATCGCCCTGAAGCATCCCGGCGTCCAGAGTGCGGTGTCCTTTCCCGGCCTCTCGATCAACGGCTTCACCAACTCGTCGAATGCCGGCATCGTCTTCGTGACGCTGAAGCCCTTCGAGCAGCGCAAGGACCCCTCGCTCAACGGCGCCGCGATCGCCATGCAGCTCAACAAGGAGTTCGCCGGCATCAAGGAGGCATTCATCGCGATGTTCCCGCCGCCGCCGGTGCAGGGGCTCGGTACGATCGGTGGCTTCAAGCTGCAGATCGAGGACCGCGCCGGCCTTGGCTACAAGGCGCTCGATGAAGCGACCAAGGCCTTCATGGCCAAGGCTGCGACGGCGCCCGAACTCGCCGGCATGTTCTCGAGCTTCCAGGTGAATGTTCCGCAGCTCTATGCCGATATCGACCGCACCAAGGCCCGCCAGCTCGGCGTGCCGGTGACCGATGTCTTCGAGACGCTGCAGATCTATCTCGGCTCGTCCTATGTCAACGATTTCAACAAGTTCGGGCGTACCTACACCGTCCGCGTCCAGGCTGATGCGCCCTTCCGGGCCTATCAGGAGGATATCGGCAAGCTCCGGGTCCGTTCGACCTCAGGCGAGATGGTGCCGCTGAGCGCTGTGCTGAACGTGCGTGCCGATGCCGGGCCGGAACGGGCGATGCGCTATAACGGCTTCCTGGCCGCCGACATCAATGCCGGTCCGGCACCCGGCTTCTCGTCGGGGCAGGCTCAGGCGGCGGCGGAGCGCATTGCCAACGAGACGCTGCCGAAGGGCTTTGCCTTCGAATGGACGGACCTGACCTATCAGGAGATCCTGGCGGGCAACTCTTCGCTGATCGTCTTCCCGATCGCGATCCTGCTCGTCTTCCTGGTGCTGGCGGCCCAGTATGAGAGCCTGACGCTGCCGATCGCGATCATCCTKATCATCCCGATGGGCCTGCTTGCCGCCATGGCTGGCATCTGGTGGAGCGGCGGCGACAACAACGTCTTCACCCAGATCGGTCTCGTCGTGCTGGTCGGGCTATCTGCGAAGAACGCGATCCTGATCGTCGAGTTCGCCCGCGAACTGGAGTTCGAGGGCAAGACGCCGGTCGAGGCCGCGATCGAAGCCAGCCGTCTGCGCCTGCGTCCGATCCTGATGACCTCGCTCGCCTTCATCATGGGCGTGGTCCCGCTGGTGATCTCGACCGGTGCCGGCGCCGAGATGCGTCAGGCGATGGGCATCGCGGTCTTCGCCGGCATGATCGGCGTCACCGCCTTCGGCATCTTCCTGACTCCGGTCTTCTACGTGCTGATGCGGGCCCTGACCGGAAACAAGCCGCTGAAGCATGTCGAGGCGGAAGCGGAACTGGCGCAAGCCGCCTGACCGGGGCACAGGCTGCCCTGAGGGGGAGTCTGACGGCTTCAACCAGCCAGAACGCGCCGGGCCCTGTCCGGCGCGTTCTGCTGCGAGGCGCCGGTATTGTCAGCCGTCGGCTCGAGCCAGCCGCGATAGTGCACAACCAGTCCGATTAGCGGCAATGCGATCGGGACATCGAAATGGAAGCGGCCATCCTCCTCCCATTCGCGCGCCAGCGATCGAGGCGCCAGGGCAAGTGGCATGGGGACGGGGCCCAGCCACCAACGCTTCAGGTGCATCGCGAGCCCCTTGTCGTCAGCGAGCAGATCGAAGCCGAAGCGCAGCGGGCCAAAGCGCTCCATGAGCAGCCGCCCCTGCTGCGACAGCCGGCTGCTGAAGCGGCGGCCCGAGAAGTCGCGAATCCAGGTTTCGACGCCGCCACTCTCCGCAAAGGCGACGTGCAGCCCATGCTCCCCTTCAGGCGGAAAGCCGAATAGGGCCGCTATAGCGCGTGCAACCGGGTTGTGCCCGCGCGTCACCATCGCCCGTCCATGGGCGCCGCGATCGCGGAGGACAGTGTGGATCGCGCGGAGGGCCGCAGGCAGGGTTGCGAAGGCATCGCCGAGGACCCGGGCATAGAGCGGGGGAGGCTGCGGCAGCTCTGCCATCTCGTGCCGGATCGCCAGTCGCGTGAAGGCCGGCTCGAACTCTGGCAGTGACAGCATCTCGCCGGCATCGCGGGCCCCGGCTGGAACGTCACGCCTGGCGAGCCTGTCGACGAGGATTGCGGCCGCCAGGCCTGGAATCTCCGGACCATCGCCCTTGCTCGCGATCAATGTCCATCGCCGTTCGACACCCCGGCCGTCAGCGTACCCGAACAGTCGAACCATCATGCCGGAGCGATCGCTGCCCCATGAAGAGCTCAGCCGCTGCGCTTGAAGGACCAGGGGCGCAAAGCGGGTCAGGTTCTCGATCCAACCCCATCGAACAGGCCAGCTTGCCAGCCAAAGCGCACGGTTCTGCCAGCGGAGCTCGGTGCCGGCTCTAAAACTGACGGAGGGCTTTCCCGGAAGGCGATCGGGCAGGAGAGTGAGATCGGGCACATCTGCCAGGGCCACGAGGCGGCCAGCAAGAGGTGGCTCGCCGGCAATCGTAAAGTCTTCGCGCCTGATGTCCTGCCAGCCAAAGCCGTTCGCCCGGCGCGCTGCGCGCCAGAGCGGGATCGGCTTGCCGATATAGGAGAAGATTGCCTTCGTGACCGAAGCGCCCGCGGTCGCGCGGTTTGAAGCGCTGATCGCGAGCTCGACGGCGCTGAGCTGATCCATACCGTCTGCGAGGGCGCGAACCACAGCGCCCGACAAAGCAGGGACGCTGGAGGCGCCCGAGACGACGACCACGTCGGCGGCCAGGGCCGCTTCAGCGAGAGACCCGATGCCGGTGACGAAATCGCGCGCATCGGCGATGTCGAGATAGTGGCACCGCGCGGCGATACAGGCGCGAGCGACCGCATAATCCAGGCCCTGAAAGGGGCCTGCGGCGTCGATCAGGACAGCAGGGCGGTGCTCGGCGAGCGCCAGCGCGATATCGCGGTCCCGGTCCAGGAGAAGCGGGGTGAGGCGCAGTCTGCCAGCGCAGAAGCGTTCCGCCTTCTCCAGGCTGCGCCCGGCGACCAGGACTTCGTGCCCCGTATCGGCCAGCCGCCGCGCGATGCGGGCACCGAAGCCGCCATAGCCACCGAGCAGGAGAACCTTCACAGGATGCGGTCCGCCATATCCGGGGTGGGGCGCCAGCAGGTTTCGCGTCGGCCGAACCAGCGATAGCGATTGCGGGCAACAAGGCGATAGAGCCGGTCGCGGAGCGGTCGTGGAATGACGCGTGCCGCCAGTGCGATGCGCCAGGGCCAGCCCAGCCCTGCCGCAATGGCGATGACAGCGTCCGACCGGCCCAGGATTCGCCCGCCCTCGATCAGCAGCATCGTCTCGAAGTCCGACTTGGGAAGGCCGAGGCGGTGATAGAGTTCCTGGCCAAGGGGCCCTTGCGCGGTGGTGAGCGTGAAGCGGCGTTCATGGTCATTGCGCATGACGAATTGTGCCTGTTGCGAGCACATCACGCATTCACCGTCAAACACGATCACGCGCCTGCCTTGGGTCTGCGCCTCGATTGCGTCGCCCAGCGTGATCGCCGCTGGGGCGGGCAGCCCGAGCCGTTTCAGGGGTGCGCCGATCAAACCGCTGACCATCGCCGCCAGGATGGCAGGGGCCGGCCAGATCCGGGCGAGCGGCCCGACGATCCGATCGCGGAGCAGGGGCAGGATCCGGCTGTCGGATTGATAGACCGGCGTGAACATCGCGCTCATGGTCTGATAGAGCCGGACATGTCGGCGACGCGCGGCGATGGCAAAACCTGGCGCAGTCGTCGTCTCGTTCCCGTCGCGCAGCGCCTTTGCGAGCGCGAAGGCGTCGAGCAACGCCATATTGGCTCCCTGACCGAGCTGCGGGCTCGTCGAATGCCAGGAATCGCCGATATGGATCAGGCCAGGCTCCGTTGGGACGGGCGTGGTCCTATGGGCATAGCGTGCGAAAGTCAGTTGATCCGGCGTTTCGATCTGCGCGAGCAGGGGCGCAGTTGCCGGCCATAGCTTGAGGACGTCCGCCTTCCACGCCGCAAGTCCGGAGCGTTGCCAGTCCGAGAGACGGTCGCAGCGCAGCGACCAGAAGAAGGCTGCCTTTGCGGTCGGCGCTTGGGCCAGCCGGCCGATGGGTAGGACCCCGACCATCGTGCTCGCGCGGATATAGCGCTGTTCCAGCGTCGCCATGTCGAAGCCCGCGTCGTCGGGCCAATCGAGGCTGGCCCAGAGCGCGCCATAGGCCAGCGGCCGGCCCTGATGGCGCGCGAGCGGGCTCATGGTGCCAAGGGCATCCACGACAAGGTCGAAGGGCTCCGTCCGTGTGCCGTCGGCAAAGATGAGCGCGCGCCTGTTCGCCCCGACGATTTCGCTCGAGGCCACGCTGCGGCCTCCCTCGATCGCAATTCCGGCCTCTCGTGCGGCGTCGTGCAGGATGTCGAACAGTGCAGCGCGATGAATGCCGATGCCATGGCCGGCATCCTGCCCAAGTGCCGCATAGCGCACGTCGAGTACGATGCGCTGCGACGGTTCGGCGCGCCCGAAGAGCCGGTCGATCCTGGCCCCCGCCGCGAGGGTGGCTTCGGCGAGCTTCAATTCCCGGAGGACGGCGAGACCGGTCGGCTGGATCATCAGACCGGATCCGACCGGACGAGGCGTCTCGAAGCGCTCGAACAGCCTGACGCGATGTCCGTCGCGATGCAGCATCAGTGCGGCCGCCAGCCCTGCCGGGCCGCATCCCGCTATCGCGATATCCTTGGCTGGCATGAAACCCGACTTGGAGGAAACTGAACCCTTGCACGATAGGCAGGGCGAACCCCGCCGGCAACGGGGCATGCCGCTCGTTTCGCCATTCGGGGGCCGCAACCTGTCCGTGCAATGTTCCAGCAAGCCAACGCGCCGACCACTCCAGGTGATTCACCGTGGAGATTGGGGCGATGCATCTCAGGGAAGAACGATCAGTGGGCCTCGCGGGGCGCGCGTTGCATGCGTATCTGAATCTCGTGGCGCAAACCACGCGCTTCAAGCCGGTGATCCCCGGCGCGCGGCCCTGGGAGCGCAGCCGCGAACCGTTCATCGCCATGACCTGGCATGGCCAGCAGATGTTGAGCCTTGTCGCCCTGGACGGGGCGCCCAAGACAGCCGTGCTGGCCTCGCTCCATTTCGACGGTTCGGTGGTCGCCTCGGCGATGGAGCGCGCCGGCTACCGCGTCATTCGCGGCTCGGGCACGCAGAGCCGGCTGAAGATCCAGGCCAAGCGCGGCGTTCCGGCCTTCATCGAGATGCGCGACGCGCTGCGCGGCGACACCAGCGTGCTGTTGACGGCCGATGTGCCGAAGGTTTCGCGGGTTGCCGGCAAGGGGGCCATCCAGTTGGCGCGGGCGTCGGGCCGGCCGATCTATCTCTTCGCCGCAGTGACGACGGCACGCGTCGATCTCGACAATTGGGACAAGGCCAGCATCGCCTTGCCGTTCGGACGCGGGTGCGTGGTCTGGTCCGAACCGCTCTATGTCCGGGCATGCGCCGATGAACGCGAGATCAACCTGACTGCGCTGGAGATCACCGCCCGGCTCGACGAGTTGCATGCCCTGGCGCATCAGCATCTCGGACATCGCGCCTGACGCGCGCGAGGCGTTCGGTCCGACCGTGCTCGTCTTCCTTTTAGCGTCGGCCCGGCGGTGGGCAATCGGCCGGGTTTGCGCAGATGTTTGCAGGAGGGCGCAGGACGCCGCGATCATTCGCAGGCTCGATGCGGATGCGGCTGAGTTCCCCCGACAATCGCAGGCCGAGCCCGGAGGAGATCAACACGATCCGGGCTCGGTCGGAGGCGAGGACCATCGCATTGGCGCCGGCCACAAAATGCGCGCCGCCGCCGAGGCTGGCATAGACCCCGAAGACGTCTTCATGTCGGTCGAGGCCGTAGACCAGCATGATCACCCGCCCGTAATCGGCCCCGAGCCCGATCCCGACCGAGAGGGCCGACCATGTCACCGGGGAGGGCATGCCGTCGGCGAAGCGAAGCTCACCGACGCCGTGTCGGCCGCCAACGACGAAGGAGCCACTGACCTCTCCGCCGACAATATAGGCGTTCGGCTCTCCGAAGAGCGAAAGGGAGCGCTCGACGGGGATGCTGACCGTCTTGGAAGCGGTGTCGAAGGCCCGTTCGACGAGACCCAGAATGTCGCGCCCCGGGGCGGTCGGCAGTTGCCCCGGCCTGATGGTCTCCTCAGCCCGGGCGCCCTGCGTCAGGCCAAACAGCAGCGCGAGCATGGCGGCCAAGGCGAAGCGCAAGCGCAGCTCTCCCGATCTGGCTCTGTGCGCACTCATGAGACAAGCAGACTCGAGGGAGGGTTGAACGAAGATGGGGATGCAGTCCATGGACATGGACTGCGGGCGCGGTCCCCGGATTCGCAAGCCATAACCGCACAGAGGCTCCGTGACGATTCATAGCTCGACGAGCACCACGACAGTGAAGCGCCTGACGCCCCAGCGCAATCGGGTGCTGTCCGATCCGTGCGCGGCAAATCTTCGCTCCGGGGGCTGCCGGTGATCTCGCTCTCACGCGCCCTGACGATCCGGCTGACGCTTCTCGGCTTCGCCCTCTTCGCGGCGGTCATCGCCGCTGTGCTGGCCTTTACTTTCATTACCGAGGATCCTGGGGCGCTACGCAACGATGTGACCTCCGAGATCATTCGGCAAGGCGTGCGTCAGACTGCGGCTGACGGGTTGCGGGTGGAGAAGACGCCGACCCTGATCAAGATCGAGAGCGCCAGCCCCAGACTCTGGTATCTGGTTTCCGACGGACGGTCCGTTGTCGAGTATGCCCCAGAATTGCGGCCGAGCCTTCCCATCGATGTCAGGCTCGATGGACCGACGATTGCTGCGCAGATGCGGGTCGGTGGTGGCGGCGACAACGGCCTGGCCTTCGACATCATCGAGATGGAAGGCAGCCGCGTCATCGTCGCGACGGGCGGCGGACGTCCGGGATGGGACCTGATTCTTGCCTATTTCCTGCGGGCCATCGCGATTCCGGCGCTGGTCATCTCTTTCATATTCGGGGTCATCATCGCCTCGGCGATCGCCATGTCGGTCTCCTATATCACCGCGCGGCTGCGGAGTGCGGCCGAAGCTGCGGCCAGCATCGATCCCAGGGCGCCGCGAGGCCTGCTGCCGACACAGGAAACGCCGGTCGAGCTGATGCCGCTGACGACGGCGCTGAACTCAGCGCTCGACCAGATCGCCAGCAACATGGATGTGCAACGGCGCTTCATGAACAACGTCGCGCACGAATTGCGCACGCCGCTCGCCGTCATGCGGACCAAGATCGACACTGTTTCCGATGGCGTCGTGCGCACCGCATTGGCGACCGATGTGAACCGGCTGACGACGATCGTTTCGTCGATGCTGCAGCTCGCCCGGCTGCACAGCACCGATCTGCCGTTCGAGCCGGTTCAGCTCAACAGCGTGGCCCGTGACGTACTCGTCGATCTCGCGCCGCTGATCCTGCAGAACGCGATCGACGTGGCGCTCGAGGAGGAGGGCGACGACACGCGAACGATCATGGCCAACGAAGCCACGGTTCGCGCCGCGGTGGCCAATCTGATCGACAACGCACTTCGTCATGCCCAGGCGAAATCCAGCATCATCGTGCGGGTCATCGATGGCGTCGTGCTGGAAGTGGCGGATGACGGGATCGGCATCGCGGCAACCCAGCGTTCGGAAGTGACGGAGGCGTTCAACCGCATGTCGCCGCGCTCGACCGGAGCGGGGCTCGGCCTCACCATCGTACGGGACATCATGACCGCACATCGCGGGACATTGACCGTCCTGGCGACGCGCGGCGGTGGCACGACCGTCCGCCTGCTGTTCTCTGAAGGAGAATGACGGGCTCAACCATCGGCCCGAAACGGGGAATGCGGAGTTCGGGAAAGCCGATGCAAGCACGGACGGCCAGATCATCAGGCCCGATACGATATCTGGACTGATGATCTTGGTCGATTGGTGACAGGGACCGAGCCCGGCGGCCTCACACGGGCTGTTCGGACTTCCTCAGGATGTAGCCGATGCCGCGCAGCGACGAGATCTCGACATTCGCGGCAGCCTCCTTGAGCTTGCGGCGCAGCCGCGAGATCTGGGCTTCGAGCGTGTTGGACTCGATCAGGTCATCGAAGCCATAGACCGCTTCGATCAGGACGTTGCGGGTGACGACACGCCCGGCGCGCTGGACCAGCGCTTCCAGGATCAGCGCCTCGCGCCGTCGCAGGTCGAGCGGAACGGCCGAGACCGAGGCGTTGCGACCCTCGATGTCGATCGAGAGGTTGCCTGCCGAGATCACCAGCGAGCGGCCGGGATAGCGGCGCCGCGCAATGACCCTGATGCGGGCGATCAGCTCGCCCGGTTCGAAGGGCTTGACCAGGTAATCATCCGCGCCGCCATTGAGGCCGTCGATCACGTCGGATTTCGCATCTCGCGCGGTCAGGATCAGGAAGGCTGGACGGGGTTCCGCCGTCTTCATCGCCTTGACGATCGACAGGCCGTCGCCGTCCGGCAGACGCCGGTCGACGACGGCGATGTCGAAGGGCGCCGTTTTGAGGGCGGCCAGCGCCGCTTCGACACTGCTGGTGCGGTCGACAATAAAACCTGCACCAAGCAGGAGGGACGACAGGAACGACATCAGCTCCGGTTCGTCTTCGACAATCAGAGCGCGCATGTCGTTCCTGCCGTAGGCCATGGCTGGAACGCGTCGCAGAAAAGCTCGGGGCAGCTCTTCAAACGCATCACATCCCATCCATGCTCATGAACGGCCCTCTGGGCCGTAGGTTATTCGGGCCCGGAGCGACCGGGCCCCGGATAGTCTAGCGGATCAGAACCGGTAGTTCACACCGGCTTTGACCAGATGTTCATTGACACCGACCTTGGTGCGGGCCGAGCCGAACTGGAAGTTCTGCTTGCCGAGCGAGACGTAGTTGTACTCGACCTTAGCCGACAGGTTCTCGGTGATGCCGTACTCGACGCCGCCGCCGAGGACATAGCCGACCTTGCTCTTCGTCTTCGAGATCCCGTTATTCGTCGCCTTGATGTTGCCATAGGCAAGACCGCCGGTGGCATAGACGAGGACGCGGTCGAAGGCGACGCCGGCGCGGGCCTTGGCGGTTCCGACATAGCGCGTGTCGGCGCTGGTGCCGACGGTGCTGCGCGACGAACCCTTGCCGAAGCCGTTCATCGAGATATCGCCCTCGAGACCATAGACCATGCTGCCGGTCTGGACGTTGTAACCGATCTGGCCGCCAAGCAGCGTCTCGTTGCGGCTCTTCCTGGTCACTCCTGTGAAGCGGTCGAATGCGCCGCCAGCGTGAATACCGGCATAGACGCCGTTCCAATTATAGCGAAGCGGCTGGGTGTGGGTCGGCCATTGCTGGGTGCGCGGCACCGGGCGATCCGCCGCAGCCGCTGGGACCGCAAGCACTGCCAGCAGGCAGAGGCTCATGATCGGGATTGAACGATGCATCGATAACTCCTCGCGGCAGCCGGGGGCCTCGCCGCGTCTCCTTGCTCCCGAATCCGTGGATCGGATCAGTCGAACACCGCGCAAATTGCTGGTGAAGATTACGGCAACGTTGCCCGCCATGCGTGCAGCGGCGGAAGCGCTGGGATGGTGAACGAAGGCTTATCGCGCAGGGGCGGTGCGCGGGCGCCTGGTCCCGATCCAACGCCGGACGCGGCGCTGATAATCGCGATAGGGTTCGCCGAGCGAGGCTGCGAGCACGCGCTCCTCGATCCTGACCTGCAGGGCGATCGCCGCGAATAGCGCCAGCGTCAAAGCAATCTGGATCAGATTGGGCAGCACGATGAAGAGGCCGGTGAACAGGACGGCCTGGCCGACGAAGACCGGATTGCGCGAGATCGCGAAGGGACCGCCATCGACGATGGGTCCAAGCTCGCCCTCGGCCGCGCCGATACGCCAGGACACGCCCATGAAACGCTGCGAGATGATGGCGATGCAGGCGCCGACGACAACAAGAAGATGGCCGAACACGTCGAACCAGGGACCGTCGAGCCAGATTGCCAAAGGGTCGGCCTTGATCGGGTTGCCGAAGATCGCCAGGCCGAGGGGCCAGAGCACGCCGCCGATGAAGGCGATCCGGAAGAGCAGGGCCGGCACGCCCTGCGGCTCCGAGCCCTTGCCGAACAGCCAGATCGGCCGTCCGGCCTCCTTCGCCAGGATGGCCGACATCGCGAGGAAGCTGATGACGTAGACTACGACCATCAGATAGCTCGCGATCTCCATCGGACTCATGGGCAGGCTTCCGTTCCCTTGATCAGCCGGCCTTGCCTGCGTCGAAACGCAGAAGGCGCAGTGCATTGGCCGTGACGATCACGGTCGCGCCGGTATCGGCGAGGATCGCGACCCAGAGCCCGGTATAGCCGAGCACGCTGGTGACCAGGAAGACCGCCTTCAGCCCGAGCGCAATCGTGATATTGGTGCGGATATTGCCCATCGTGGCCCGCGCCAGCCGGATCATCGCAGCGATGTCGCGCACGCGGCTCTTCAGCACCGCGCCATCGGCGGTCTCCAGGGCGACATCGGTGCCGGACCCCATGGCGACGCCAACGGATGCTGCCGCGAGCGCCGGGGCATCGTTGATGCCGTCGCCGACCATCATCACAGGCGCGTCGGCGCCGAGCGCCTTGATCGCCGTGACCTTGTCGTCGGGCATCAGCTCGGCCTTGTGATCCAGGCCGAGTGCGCGGGCGATGGCCGCGCCGGTGCGGGCATTGTCGCCGGTCAGCATGATGGAGCGGACGCCGAGATCCTTCAGCTCTGCGACCGCTGTCGCGGCATCGGCTCTGGGCTCGTCGCGCAGCGCGATCAGGCCGGCGAGAGCGCCGTTCGCGATCACGGCCGCCACTGTCTTTCCAGCCGATTCGAGCTGTTCGACCGCAGCGCTCGCCTTGGCGTCGAATTCGGCGCGCCTGGTCGCGTGACGCGGTGCGCCGACGAAGATCGAGATGCCATCGAGCGTGCCGGTGACACCCTGGCCGGGGATGGCGGCTGCCTCGGAGGCGGGGCGGATCGCGATGCCATCCTGCTTCGCACGTGCCAGAACCGCCTCTGCCAGCGGATGGCTCGAACCGGTCTCGACCGCAGCGGCCAGGGCGATCACATCGGCCTCGGTCTTGCCGAGGCTGATGACCTCGGTGACGCGCGGGCGCCCCTCGGTCAGCGTGCCGGTCTTGTCGAAGGCGACGATCCCGGTCTTTGCG
The DNA here is from genome assembly GCF_056396065.1 of Allobosea sp. 05T433. Lineage (NCBI taxonomy): Bacteria > Pseudomonadati > Pseudomonadota > Alphaproteobacteria > Hyphomicrobiales > Alloboseaceae > Allobosea > Allobosea sp. 05T433. The sequence goes on from NZ_JBFTKS010000021.1 coordinate 96,977, forward strand.
GCGGTTTCGATGACGACGCCGCCCTTCATCAGCAGGCCCTGTCGGGCGCCGGAGGAGAGCGAGGCGGCGATCGCGGCTGGAACCGAGATGACGAGCGCGCAGGGGCAGCCGATCAGCAGCAGCGCCAGGGCCCGATAGACCCAGACCGCCCATTCACCCCCGAAGAACAGCGGCGGGACGAGTGCGACGGCGAGCGCAAGACCGACGATCGCAGGCATATAGACACGCGAGAACCGGTCGATGAAGCGTTCGGTCGGTGCGCGTGCTTCCTGCGCCTCTTCGACCAGCCGGATGATGCGGGCGATGGTGTTGTCCTGCGCCGCCTTGGTCACCCGCACACGCAGCGCGGCTTCGCGATTGACCGAGCCCGCAAAGACCGGTTCGCCGACGCCCTTCGTCTTCGGCACGGATTCGCCGGTGACCGGGCTCTCGTCGATCCCGGAGATACCGTCGGTGATGTCGCCGTCGGCAGGGATGCGGTCACCCGGACGGACGAGGACCGTCTGTCCGATCGCGAGCTTGGCCGCATCGACCTGGCGGGTTGCGCCGTTCTCCTCGACGAGGGCGGTCTTGGGAACGAGGTCGCCAAGCGCGCGGATCGAGGCACGCGCGCGATCGGCGGCGACGCCCTCGAGGACCTCACCGACGGCGAAGAGGAAGACGACGAGGGCCGCCTCCTCCGCTGCGCCGATGAAGAGCGCGCCGGCGGCAGCGATCGTCATCAGCATTTCGATGGTGAAGGGCATGCCGGCGCGGGCGGCGGCGAAGGCGCGGCGTGCCACGGGAGTGACGCCGATCACGCAGGCGAGAATGAAGGCCCAATGGGCTGCGGCCGGCCAGATCAGGCCCGCGGTCCAGGCGCCGCCGAGCAGGGCGCCGGTGCCGAGAACGAGCCGGCCCTTGTTGGTCTGATACCAGGAGACGCCCTTCGGCGTCGCTTCGTGAACATGGCCGGGCAGGCCGTGCCCCTGGTCAGCCGTTCGTGCCGCAGCTTTCGCTTCGCCTGCATCCGAACGGGCATGCGCGTGGCCGTGATCATGATCAGGGTGGCCATGATCGTCATGGGAGCAGCCAGGGCCGTGAACATGCGCCGGCTTGGGTGCGGCGTGGCTGTGATGATCATGGTCGTCATGGGAGCATCCGGGACCGTGAACATGGGCCGGCTTGGGTGCAGCATGGCTATGATGGTCGTGGGCCTCGGAGCCATGATCGTGCCCGCATCCTCCGGGCGCAGCGGTCTCAGCGACGGGCGCTGCTTTCGCCTGGATCGAGGTCGTGGTGTAGCCAAGGCTTGCGACGCGCTTTTCGATTGCCGCCGGCTTGGTGCGGCTCTCGTCGAGGGCCAGCGACAGCGTCTCGGCCATGACGGAAAGCTTGACCTCGCTGACGCCGGGCAGGCGCTCCACCGCGCCACGAATGGTCGCCGCGCAGCTTGCGCAGTCCATGCCGCCAACCTTCCAGCTCAGGAGCTGCGGTTTGGCTTGGGCAGTGCTGGACATGACTTGTCTCCGCTTGACGGGCTTGTGAGACACCCCATGTACAATCTGGAGTGACTAGAGGTTCAAGAGGGAAATCATGCTCGAGGCAAAAAAACTCGAACGGGTGGTTCCGATCGGCGGACTTTCCGATCGGACCGGCGTCAAGGTCGAGACCATTCGCTATTATGAGCAGGTCGGGCTGCTGCCGCCACCCGAGCGTTCGGAAGGCAATCAGCGCCGCTACGGACGACGCCATATCGAGCGGCTCGCCTTCATCAAGCACGCTCGAGATCTGGGTTTCCCCGTAGAAGGCATCCGGACCCTGCTCCGCCTCTCCGACAATCCGGCGATGGCCTGCGATGAAGCCCATGCGATCGCGGTCAGCCATCTCGACGAGGTCCGCGACAAGATCGCGAAGCTGCGCTCGCTGGAGACCGAGCTCGCTCGCATCGCCACCACTTGCTCGGGCGGCGTCAAGGCTTGCGACTGTGCGATCATCGAGGCCTTGGCCGATCACGGACAATGTCGCCACGGTCATTGACAGGGTTGAGCCCGAACCGTCCGGGATTGCCGGCGGTTGCCGAGCATTGCGCGACCGGAGGACCGGGGGTCGACAGCCACTGGCGCTTGCTCCGGGCTCAGGAGCCGTCCTTGGCGAAGGCCAGGGGGATCGCAGTTGTCGACTTGAGCTCCTCCATTGCGAACATGGAGGTCACGTCGTTGAGGTCGACGCGTGAAATCAGCTTCTTGTAGAGGGCGTCATAGGCCGCGATATCGGGCACGAAAGCCTTGAGCAGGTAATCGATTTCGCCGCTCATCCGATAGAAATCGACGATCTCGGGCAGGTCGGCGACGGCGGCGTGGAAGCGCTCGAGCCACTCCATCGAGTGGCGGCTCGTCTTGACCGCGATGAAGACGGTTACGCCGGCTCCCAGCCTTGTACGGTCGAGCAGCGCCACCCGCTTTCGAATGAGGCCGCTGCCTTCCAGCTTCTGCACGCGGCGCCAGCATGGAGTGGCCGAGAGGCCAACCTCTGCGGCCAGCTCGGCCAGCGGCATGCTGGCGTCCCTCTGCAGGCAGGAGAGAATTCTGAGATCGAACTCATCCAGCTTGGCCATGGTCCCTCATGCGATCGCGCGATCCGGTTGCCCATTTGATCATGGAATGGGTAACAGATTTCAAGGACAGAGAACAAATTGGTATGAGTTTCTAGAAGTGGGGAATTTTTGACCGAGATCGCAAACGCGTTTCCCGTCTCCCGAGTTATCCTTGCTGCAAGCGATGGAGAGGGGAGTTCGCGTCATGCAGGGGTTCTTGAGCGAGGGCAGGCGCGCAGACGTGCTGCAGGTCCTGCGGACGGATAGCGGCACGCTTTCCCGCGATTACCTCAAGGCGGCCCGCGCGGTGCTCGAAGAGATCGTTGCCAATCCGGAAGCCATTCTGCGCCTGCCCCTGGAGCGCAAGCCCGGCAGCTATGCCCGGAACCTTCTCGTGGGTGACGATGGCGTCAGCGTCTGGGCGATGGTCTGGAGCCCCGGCGCAGCGACGTCGATCCACGATCACCATTGCTCCTGCTGCTTCGGGGTGGTCAGCGGAACGGTCACCGAGACCTGGTATCGCGCCGTCGACGAGAGCCGTGCCGTCCCCACCCAGGAGCATGCGCGCATGCCGGGCTTCGTGGGCTGCATGCTGCCCTCAGGTCCCAATATCCACCGCATGCAGAACCTCGGCAGCACGGACGCGATCTCGATCCATATCTACGGCTTCGATCATCAACGCCACGCCTCGTCGATCGAGACTGAGTTCACCGTCCTGACGAACTGAACTGCGCTGCAGGCGAGCGCGGCCGGCAGGGATCGAGGCTTAGGCCAGGCGCCTCGGTCGGCGGACGGCTCTCACCTTGCCACTGTTTCCGCCTCCGCAGAAGAACTGATCACCGCCATCGGCCTCGAGCCCTGACACGCCCATGCCGGGCGGCAGATCGAGCACCTCCAGGACCTCTCCCGTTCGAGGGTCGACTCGTCTCAAGTCGCTCTCGTCACCGTCCCATGTGCCGTGCCAGAGTTCCTGGTCGCTCCACGTGACTCCGGTGACGAAGCGATTGGATTCGATTGTGCGAAGAATCGTCCCGGTCTCGGGATCGATCTGATGGATTTTGCGGTCCCGGTACTGCCCCACCCAGAGTGTCCCTTCGGCCCAGGCGAGCCCCGAGTCGCCGCCGCCGCCCGGAGCGGGGATCGTCGCAAGCACATGACCGGTCTTCGGATCGATCTTCTGAATGCGGCTTTCGGCAAGCTGAAACAGGTGTTGGCCGTCGAAGGCCGTTCCGGCATGTGCTGCCACCTCGATCGAGCGAACCGTCTTCCCGCTGGCAGGGTCGAGCGCGCTCAGCTTGTCGCCGGACGCGAACCAGACGTGCTGGCCATCGAAGGTCAATCCGTGGACGTGGTCGACACCCGGAAAGGGACCATACTCACGGAGAATTTCGGCTGCTGATTTTTCCATGCCTCTCATCCTAGTCGCTTGGCAGCGGAGCGGGGAGTAACAAGGTTGTCGTGAATCCCGGCATCGGCGGGGTGATCCAGCGCCGCGCCCGTCCGTGACCGAAGGATTGCACCTTTCCGGTTGCCGCAAGCGCGTCCAGCGCCCGCTGCACGGTCCGCTGGCTGGCGCCAAGCGCAAGCGCGAGCGCGGAGCTCGACCACGCCTCACCATCGGCAACGAAAGCCAGCACGTCCGCATGCCGTTCCTCAACGGGCCGGGCCAGGACGGCGACATCGCCAGCGTGGTGCAGCGCTAGCGAGAAGCCTTGTTTCGTCGCGCTTAAGCCGGCCAGCCCCCGCAGCAATCGGCGCAGCCGCCCAATTTCGACCCGCAACCGGGCGCGGTGCGATTCGTCGGCCTGCTTCGCTCCGAAGGCCCGCGCGACGAGCATGTCGCGCGATACGTCCCCGGGCCACGCTTCGGCCAGTGTCCGTGCCAATGCGAACAAGACCGGGCGGGTGGCGAGTGAGACAACCCTGTGCGGGGCGCGCACCACATATCGGCACGCATCCACCACGAGAGCATCCGACGCCTGCAGCGTCTCGACATCCTGGAGCAGGAGCGGGCGCTCCTCGCCACGCGCGATCAGCCGTGCTGCCGTTGTGCTCAGCAGGAGGGCCGCGCTTTCGACCTCTGCGGTCAGCGCCGGGATACCGGCACGGCGCGCCGCATCTTCGGCATGCGCAAGCGCAACACGCGCCGCCTTCGTCCGGAGGCGTCGCATCGCGATTCCTGCCGCCACCAGTTCGTGGACGGTCCGCGATGCGGGCGGAAGGGGGATGGGGTCGAGTTCGGCAAGCTTGCGCTCGGCCTCGTCGAGGCGCCCGATCAGCAGGAGCCGGCGCACCTCGAGATGCCGCGCATGGGCGCCGTTCAGCCGGTCACCGTGCTCCTCGAGTGTCGCGCGCGCTGCATCGAGCGCCTTCGCAGGCCAGCCGAGATCGCGGGAGGCGAGCGCGATCTCGGCCTCGGCGACAATGCACCGTGCTCTCGCCACGGCCTCTTTCGGGCCGAAGGAACGGGCCGCGCGCCGCAGGAGACCCTTCGCCCGAACGAGATCCCCGAGCTGGGCCATCGCGATGCCCCGCAGCGCGAGCGCGGGCGCATCGTCGCGCAGCGCAACCCGGTTCAAGGCGCCGAGGGGATCGCCTGCGGCAAGCGCGCGCGCCGCCGCGGTGATCAGAGAGTCCATCGGAATCCCGTCACATTTGTCACTCCCACCCCTCGAGGCGCTGTCCCTATCAATCTCATCACCGCCGACCACCCGTCGCTTCGCAAGAGGGGCGAGCGGCGAAGGTCACCTGACGACAGGAGCTGCGACAATGACGATACATATCACCGGGACGCGTGAAGAGTGGCTGGCCGCCCGGCTCGGGCTGCTCGATGACGAGAAGGACCTGACACGGCGCAGCGACGAACTGGCGCGGCGGCGCCAGGAACTGCCCTGGGTGCAGGTCGACAAGGAGTACCGCTTCGAGACCGATGATGGCAGCGCCGCACTGACGGACCTCTTTCGAGGGCGCTCGCAACTCCTCGTCTATCATTTCATGTTCGGGCCCGACTACAAGGCGGGGTGCCCGTCCTGCTCTGCAATCGCCGATGGGTTCAACGGCTTCTACCTGCACCTCGCGAACCACGATGTGACGCTCACGGCGGTGTCGCGGGCGCCGCTCACCAAGCTGCAGGCCTACAAGCAGCGGATGGGGTGGACGTTTCCCTGGGCATCCTCGGCCGGCGGCGACTTCAATTACGACTTCAACGTCTCGTTCACCGAGGACGTGCAGCGCGCGGGGGCGATAGACTACAACTATCGGCGCAGCGGTTTCGTAATGGACGCACTGCCGGTCACGGGCCCCGTCGCCGATTTCGCGGCCATGTCCGGGACCGATGTGCCGACATATACGCGCGACAGGCCGGGCATGAGCGCCTTCGTGCGCGACAATGGCGTCGTCTACCACACCTATTCCACCTATGCGCGCGGGGTGGATGGCATCTGGGGCATGTATCCCTGGCTCGACCGCGCACCCAAGGGGCGCAACGAGGCCGGTGGTCCCTGGTGGCGCCGCCACGACGAATACGAGCAGGGGTGAGTGAGGTCATGGCGATCCGTTCCGAAAGCGGCGGCGTGGCGGCTCACGGTGCTGCCGACTGGCTATGCCTCGCGGCAGCGCCGACCTTCGCGGTCATGGCGCTGCTCACCGGCATGAATGGCGGTGGTCAGCTGGATATCCTCTGCACGGCCGCACAAGGCGCATCTCCGTTGAACGGAATGGTGCCGATGTACGTGCTGATGAGCGCTTTCCACATGGCGCCCTGGCTGAAGCTGATCGCCAGTCGGCAGGAGCGGCGGCGCACGCTGAGGACTTGGCGCTGACGTTCACGATGACGATGGCGGACACCGGCCATAATGCCCGAGTCCGGCTTTGCGCCACAACGGCCTCCCTGCGGGGGGCATCAAGCGATTTCGTGCCGTTGGTATCCGCTCGCACGCCGGTGCGCGGGCGGTTATCCCCGCCGGAGCTCACCCGGGCATCGCGTAAGCCGCGCGGTCGATGCCGTGACGGGCGAGCTTGTCGTAAAAGGTCTTGCGCGGGATGCCCAGCATCTCGAGGGTTGCGCGGACATCGCCGCGATTGGCTTCCAGCGCCTCGCGGATCAGGTTCGCTTCGATCGCGGTGAGGCGCTCGGGCAGGCTGGAGGGCACGGCATCCTCGCGCGCCTGCGCAGCCGGCATGTCGCCGGAGAGCCCGAGCGCCACGCGTTCGGCGAAATGGACCAGCTCACGGACATTGCCCGTCCAGGCATTCTCGACCAGGTGACGCTCGACGCTGCGGTCCAGCGCCGGCACCTCGCGCCCGTATTTTCGCGCCGCCCGGGCGAGGAACTGGGCAAAGAGCAGCGGCACGTCGCGGCGCCGCTCGCGCAGGGGAGGGATGCGCAACGTGACCACGTTGAGGCGGTAATAGAGATCCTCGCGGAAATCGCCGCGCTGCGCGGGGTCGCCTAGATCGAGCTTCGTCGCGGCGACGACGCGCAGGTCGACGCGGCGCAGGTCGTTGGAGCCGAGCGGCGTGATCTCGCGCATCTCCAGCACGCGCAGCAGCTTGACCTGGGCTGCGGGCGGCATGCTCTCCAACTCGTCGAGGAAGAGCGTGCCGCCGCTGGAATGCTCGATGCGGCCGATCCGTCGCTTCTGCGCGCCGGTGAAGGCGCCGGCCTCGTAGCCGAAGAGCTCGCTCTCGATGACGCTCTCGGGCAGCGCGCCGCAGTTCAGCGCGACGAAGGGCTTGTCGCGGCGGCGACCGAGCCGATGCAGCAGATTGGCGACGACCTCCTTGCCCGTGCCGGTTTCGCCCAGCACCAGGACGTCGACATCGACATCGGCGAGATCGCGAATGGTCTGGCGCAGGCGCAGGATGGCAGGCGCCTCGCCGAGCAGCGCGGTCTCCTCGTCGGAGCTGGCGGCAAGCGCACGCAGGCGACGGTTCTCGATGATGAGCGCGCGCTTCTCCACCGCACGGCGCAAGGTTTCGACCAGGCGCTCGGTCGAATAGGGCTTGGCGATGAAGTCATAAGCGCCTTCGCTCATCGCCTCGACCGCCATGGCGATATCCGCATGACCGGAGATCACGATCACCGGAATGTCCGGATCGAGGGCGCGCAGTTGCCTGGACAAGGCGATGCCGTCCATGCCGGGCATACGTACATCGGTCACGACGACGCCGGCATAGTCCGGGCCGATACGGTCGAGCGCGGCCTGGGCCGAGCCCAGTGGCACCGCACGGAAGCCGGCGAGGCGCAGCGCCTGCGCATTGGCGTCTCGCAGATCGGGATCGTCATCGACGAAGGCGACCTCGATGATGCCGTGGGTGCTGTCGGGACCGGTCATGCGGCTCTCTTCAGGCTGATCGTGAAGGTGCTGCCTTTTCCGGCGCGGCTGGCGACATTAAGCGTGCCGCCGAAGGCCGCGACGATGTCGTGGGAGATCACCAGCCCGAGGCCGAGCCCGCGCGATTTCGTGGTGCGGAACGGGGTGAAGAGCGCCGCCAGGGCCTCCGCGTCGAGCCCCGGTCCGTTATCGACGATGGCGATCTCGACGTGCTCGGCTTCAGTTGCGATGCTGATGGCGAGCCGCGGTGCCTGCCCGTTCCGGCGCTGGGCCATGGCCTCGATGGCGTTGCGCATCAGGTTGACGAGGACCTGTTCGAGTTCGACCGGGCGGGCAAGCACCGAGACCGGCGGGGTCAGCGCCGGGACCACCGGCGTGACGCCGGCCTGGCGCAGCGCGGCATCGAGGATCATCAGCGCGCCGTCGATCGCCTCTCGAAGATCGACCGGCCCAAGCGGCCCCCCGCCGCGCCGCGCGAAGCCGCGCAGCGTGTCCGTGATGGTGCCGATCCGCTCGGTCAGCCTGACGATCTTGCCCAGCGCGCCGTCGACGCTGGCCGCATCCGTACGCTCGAGGAAGGCGCGGGCATTCTCGGCATAGGTCCGCATCGCGGCGAGAGGCTGGTTGATTTCGTGGGCGACGCCGGCCGTGACCTGGCCCAAGGTTGCGAGTCGGTTGGCCTTTGCCAACTCCTCGCGCGCATAGGAGAGGCGCTCCTGCGCCCGCGTGCGCTCCGCCATCTCTTCGACGAGCCGGGCATTCGCTCCGGCGAGCGCGGCGGTGCGCTCGGCGACGCGCCGTTCGAGCTCGTCCTTGATCCGCGCCTCGGCGCTGCGCCTGGCGAGGTTGACCTGACGGCGGCGCAGCGCCAGCGCGCCGAGCGCGGCGCCCGGCATGAGCAGGAGCGCGATGAGCGTCTGCAGTTCCGCCCGCTGGTCGCGGATCGCCTGGTCGACCGGGAGGAGCACCTCGAGCCTCCAGTCGGTGGTCGGGATCGGGATACGCGAGGCGACATGCGCTCCGGCAACAGCGCCGGTGCCGCGGACGATTTCGTCCTCGCGCTGCAAGGGCAGCAGCGTCAGCGGCGCGGCGCCGAATAGCAGGGACTGCCGGATCTCAGCTGCTGTCTGTGGGGCCAGGGCCTCTTCGACCCGGAAGCGCCAGTCCGCAAATGTGGAGAGCAGCACGACGCCGCGCTTGTCGACGACGAAGGTCTGCCCGCCGAGCGCCCGCCAATCGGCCTCGACCTGGTCGAACTCGACCTTGACCACGATCACGCCGAGCGCGGTCTCGCCGTCATCCACGCGGCTGGTGATGTAGAGGCCGGGGCGCTTGCTGACCGTGCCGAGCGCAAACTGCTCGGCCGCGCCGCCGGAGACGGCAGCGCTGAAATAGTCGCGGAAGGCGTAGTCGTTGCCGACAAAGCTCGTCGGCTCGCGCCAGTTGCTCGCGGCGATCGTGATCCCGTCCTTGCCGAGCACATAGATCACGGCGGCGCGGGTCTCGCGCGCGATCGCCTCCAGCTTGCTGTCGAGGGCCTGCCTGTCGCCATCGACCAGGGCCGCGCGCACATCGGGATCGCGCGCCAGGATGACCGGCAATGCGCGCTGCTTCTCCAATTCGCCGCGCAGGATCGCGAGCGCCAGCGTGCCGGCATCCTCGGCGCGAGCGTGCGTGGTCGCGATGGCGCGGTTGCGGCCGATATCGCCGGCGATCACGAAGGCGACGACGGCGATGACCGCGACAAGCAGCCCGAAGGCGATCCAGCGGCGCCTGGCCGCCCAGCGGTCGCGCTCTTCCGGCGGGGGTATGGTCATGTCCCATCATGTGCGGAAATCCGCACAAATCAACCTTTCGCTGTGCGGGGGATCGCCAGGGTGCATCGCCGCGAGAAGCGCGTGGCCGGTCAAGCCTTTGAATATACGCAATTAAATTCGTCTTCAGGGCTTGGCACGGCGATTGCCAACAGCGCGGCCAAGCGGCGTCCAGAACAGCAAGAACACCGCGAGACCGACCCCAAGGAGGAAGTCATGGCGATCACGCTCGACCAGGCGCCGGCCCAGCCGGCCCCTGCCAGGAAATTCTATCAGCATCTCTATGTGCAGGTGCTCGCGGCCATCGCGGCCGGCATCCTGCTCGGCCATTTCTGGCCGGAGCAGGGCGCTGCCCTCAAGCCGCTCGGAGACGCCTTCATCAAGCTGGTGAAGATGATCATCGCGCCCGTCATCTTCCTGACGGTCTCGACCGGCATCGCCGGAATGAGCGACATGCAGAAGGTCGGGCGCGTCGCCGGCAAGGCGATGATCTACTTTCTGACCTTCTCGACGCTGGCGCTGATCATCGGGCTTGTGGTCGGTAACTTGCTGCAGCCGGGCGCCGGCCTGCACATCAACCCCGCCAGCCTCGACGCGAAATCGGTGCAGGGCTACGCGACCCAGGCGCATGATTCCAGCGTGGTCGGCTTTCTCCAGAACATCATCCCGAACACGATCGTCGGCGCCTTCGCCTCCGGCGACATCCTGCAGGTGCTGTTCTTCTCGGTGCTGTTTGGCCTGTCGCTGTCGATGGTGGGCGAGCGCGGCAAGCCGGTGGTCGACTTCCTGCAGGCCCTGTCGGCGCCGATCTTCAAGCTCGTCGCCATCCTGATGAAGGCGGCCCCGCTTGGCGCCTTCGGCGCCATGGCCTTCACCATCGGCCGCTATGGCATCGGCTCCGTCGCCAATCTGGCGATGCTGATCGGCACCTTCTACCTGACCTCGGCGATCTTCGTGCTCGTCGTGCTCGGTGCGGTCGCGCGCTATAACGGTTTCTCGATCCTGGCGCTGATCCGCTACATCAAGGAAGAGATCCTGCTGGTGATCGGCACGTCCTCCTCGGAGGCAGCGCTGCCGACCCTGATGGAGAAGATGGAGCAGGCCGGCTGCAAGCGCTCCGTCGTCGGCCTCGTCGTGCCGACCGGCTACTCGTTCAACCTCGACGGCACCAATATCTACATGACGCTGGCGGCGCTCTTCATCGCCCAGGCCATGGACATCCACCTGCCGCTCGGCGACCAGATCCTGCTGCTGCTGGTGGCGATGCTGAGCTCGAAGGGAGCGGCCGGGATCACGGGCGCTGGCTTCATCACGCTGGCCGCCACCCTGTCCGTCGTGCCGGCCGTCCCGGTTGCCGGCATGGCGCTGATCCTCGGCATCGACCGGTTCATGTCGGAATGCCGTGCGGTGACCAACTTCATCGGCAACGCCGTCGCCACGATCGTGGTGGCGCGCTGGGAGGGCGAGCTTGATCAGGACCGGCTCAAGGCCGCGCTGAGCGGCGATCTGCCGGACCTGCTCGACGAGCCCTTGCTCGCCCCGGCCGAGTGATCCTTGCCGCCGCTGGCACGTGAGCGGACCTGAAGCTGCGGAATGTGCCAGCCACCKGCTGGCCAGTCCGCAGCGCAGGGCAGCCCTTGAGCGGCCCGGCCCCAGCCGGGCTGCGATCTACAGGCGGCGATCGGCCGCTCCTCCCTTGAAGGCCGCGAGCGCGATGGCGACGAAGGCGCCGACGCTTCCGAGGCTGCGGGTCTCCCGGCGCGTGACCAGATACTCTCCGGCCATGACATCGAAGTCGCGGACGGTCAGCGCGCGCAGCCGGGGGTCGAAGCCGCGCTCGCGGTCGAGCACGATTCCGACGCCGATGCCGGCCGCTACGGCCTCCTTGACCGCCTCCCGGCTGCCAAGGATCAGATGCGGCGTGATCTCGATGCCGTGGTCGGCCAGCGCCGTCTCGAAGAGATGGCGGGTCATTGAGCCGGCCTCGCGCGTGACGAGGCGCTGACCCACCAGTTCGGCTGCCTCGACCTGGCTGCGCTCCCACCAGGGATGGCCGGCATGGACCAGGATCTCCAGCCGCTGATCGAGCAGAAAGTTGCAGGCAAAATCCGGATGCGGCTCGCGCAGGGTCGCGATGCCGATGTCGACGCGGTGCTGCGCGACGAGGTCCAGCAGGTTGCTGGAATTTTCGAGCCGCAGGTCGAGCTGCACTCCCGGATGCTCGACGGCAAAGCGCTTCAGGATCGGCATCGCCACATAAGGCGCGCATAGACCGATGGAGAGATGACCCACGGCAAGGCTGCGGCCGTTGCTCATCCGGGCTGAGATATCGTCGAGCATGAGGATTGCCTGCCGGACTCTCGGCAACAGGTCGAGTGCGTCCGGCGTCAGTTCTACACCGCCCGCCATGCGCAGGAACAGGCGCGTCCCGACGGCATCCTCAAGGGATTTCACGTGCTGGGTGATCGCAGGCTGGCTGACGCCCAGCGCCTGGGCGGCGGCTGAGAACGTGCGATGGCTCGCGACGGCGTGGAAGGCACGGAGTTGGGACAGGTTCATGGGGCGGGCCGGCGTTAGAATAAGTGAAGCTTCATTTCAGTGTCACACAATTTAGCAACACTTATATCACGACAGCTCCTAAAGGCACGGAGACATTCATGCCAAGCCCCAGCATCAAAGGCCTCACACGGATCGCCGCCATCGCGGCGGCGGCGTTCACCCTGGCAGGCGGCGCCGCACACGCCAGGGAGGTCGTGATCTACAACGCCTCCGACAGCGTCAACACCGCGCTGGTCGGCGCCTTCAAGAAAAAGCATCCCGATATCGAGGTGAAGTTCGTATCGGGTTCGACCGGCCCGATCGCCGAACGCGCGATCGCCGAGAAGGCCAAGCCCCAGGCCGACGTCGTCTATCTCGTCAACAACGCCGCTCTGGAGCAACTCAAGCAGGCCGGCGTATTCGAGCCCTACGAGCCGAAGGGCTCGAAGATCCTGCCCGCCTTCCGCGACGCTGATGGTTTCTACAACAAGTACTTCGCCACGACGATGTGCATGGTCGTCAACAAGGAACGGTTGGCGCAGAAGGGCCTGCCGATGCCCGCGACCTGGGAAGACCTGATCAGGCCGGCTTATCGCAAGGAGATTTCGCTGCCGTCGCCGCTCAAATCGGGCACCGGCGGCGCCATCCTCACCACTTTCGTCGACGCTTTCGGCTGGCCGTTCGTCGAGAACCTGAACGAGAACGTCTACCAGTATTCCGATGGAGGTTCCGGTGGCGCGCAACTGGCCGGCGCGGGCGAAGTCGCGATCGGCCTGACCTTCGATACCACCTGTTTCGAGACCAAGGCCTCGGGCAAGCCGGTCGAGATCGTCTATGGCCGGATCACGCCCAACGTCACCGAGGGCGGTGGTCTCGTTGCCGGCGGTCCCAACCCGGCCGAGGCCAAGGTCTTCCTCGATTTCATGGCGAGCGACGATGCCGCCGCTGTGCTCGGCAAGGTGGTGGGCGCGACCGCGGTGCCCGGGCACGGTCTGGTCGATCTGAAGCAGATCACGCTCTGGCAGATGCGCCGCCCCGTCGACATGACAGCGTTCCGGCGCGAATTCGCCAGCCGCATCCTCAAGCAGTGACGGATTTGGCCACCGTGATCGAACTGGCGGCCTCGCCCTTTGCCGCAGAGCGACCGGCCCTCGTGAGGGGCCGGCCGCATCTGGCCGTGCGCGACATCGTCAAATCCTATGGCGGTTCCGCCCGGGCGGTCGATGCCGTCTCGCTCGATCTCGCCAAGGGAGAATTCGTGACCCTTCTCGGCGATTCCGGCTGCGGCAAGACGAGCTTGCTCCGGATCATCGCCGGCTTCGTGCGGCCGGATGGCGGGCGCGTCCTGCGCGCGGAGCAGGATGTCACCGACATGGCTCCAGCGCGGCGGCGCATGGGCTTCGTCTTCCAGTCCTATGCGCTGTTTCCGACGAAGACCGTCGCCGAGAATATCGGTTTCGCGCTCATGATCGCCTCGCGCGGCCGCGATGAACGGGAGCGCCGCGTCGTCGAATTGGCACGACTCGTCGAGATGGAGCGACTACTCGAACGCTATCCGCACGAATTGTCGGGCGGTCAGCAGCAGCGCGTCGCACTGGCGCGCGCGCTCGCATCCGATCCCGAGGTGCTGCTGCTCGACGAGCCGATGTCGGCACTCGATGCTCGCATCCGCGTCAAGCTGCGTAACGAGCTGCGGTCGATCATCGACAGGCTCGGCATCACAACCCTCTATGTGACGCATGATCAGGAAGAAGCCCTGGCCCTGTCCGACAGGGTCGCGGTGATGTGCAACGGACGCTTCGAGCAGATCGGCACGCCCGCGGAAATCTATCACCGCCCCGGTTCCCTCTTCGTCGCGCAGTTCATCGGCGTCTCGAACCTGATCGAAGGGCATGCGGTGGCCGGCGGCGTGGACGCCTATGGCGAGATCTGGCCCATGGCGCTCCCGCCCGATATCCGATCCGGCGAACGCGTCACCGCTGTCTATCGGCCCGAGCATATTGGGGTCGCCTCAGCTGCCCACCCTGGGGTAAGCGGGCTCCCTGGGCGGATCGCGGGCGCGGCCTTCCTTGGTGCCGTCGTGCGCCTCACCGTGACGCTGGACTCCGGGCGGACCGTCATTGCCGATTGCCCGTCGCACGAGGCTGAGCGGATCGGCACACGCGGCGCGCCGGTCATCGTCATGCCAGATGCTCGGCGCGCGGCGCTGATACCGGCGCGGGGCCGGTCATGACGCGCCTGCTGCGCCAAGTGCCGCGTGCACTCGCGAGCGGCGTCGTCACGCTGCTGCTGCTGGTCTTCATCGGCGTGCCGATCGGCGCCGTGCTCGTCAATAGCTTCGTCATCTCCGGTCCGATGCCTCTGGTGCGCCTGAAGGCGGTCACGGTCGAGGCCCTGGACCAGCTACCGACGGAAGACAGGGCAATCCTGATGCGCCGCTGGAGCGAGACGGCGACCGAGCCGGAACGCGTCGAAGGGAGCGCTGCGGCCTTCCGGCTCGCCGGGCTCACCCCGCCCTGGGATCGCACCGCGCCCTATTCCGAACAGGCTCAGGCGATGCAGGCCGCACTCACCGCCCTTGGGCCGCAGGACAGGGCCGAGGTGGCCGACAATCAGGCGCTCGCGCATGTGATGTTGCACAAACGGACTGCGCTCGCCTTCAGGGTGAAGAGCTTGATCGGCCAGCAGGCGTTCGACACGCTGCGCAATGGCTCCGAGGAGCGCTGGGGGCTCGACCACTACCTGAAGGTCTTCCAGGATTCCTATCTTCGAAACGCTGCATTCAATAGCCTGACGCTTGCCGGCCTGTCGGTGGTCTTCACGGTGCCCCTGGCGTTTGCGTTGGCTTACGGCATCAATTGCGGCGGCGTGCCCTGGCCCTCTGTGATGAGAGGCGTCTTCCTGATGCCGCTGGTCGCACCACCGGTGCTGATCGCGACCGCGACCGTGATGCTGTTCGGCCGGCGCGGGCTGGTGACGCATTCGCTGCTCGACCAGGGCCTCGGGCTGATCGACGCTGATGAGAGCAATCTCTACGGTCTTCTCGGCGTCGTGCTGGCACAGACATTGTCCTTCATGCCAGCGACGCTGATCATTCTCGACAACGTCCTGCGCCGGCAGGACGGGCGCATCGACGAGGCCGCAGCCGGACTTGGCGCTGGTCACTTCACCACCTTTCGCCATGTCACGCTGCCGCTGGCCTTGCCCGCGATCAAACGCGCGATCGTGCTCGTCTTCATCATGAGCCTGACGGATTTCGGCAATCCGCTGATTCTCGGCCGGGATACCCCTGTTCTCGCCGGGATCGTCTATGACGAGATCACCGCCTACAGGAATACGCCGCTTGCCGCCGCGCTTTGTGTCTGGCTGATCATCCCCTCGCTGCTGCTCTATCTCGGCCTCGAGCTGTTCGGGCGCCGCAAGGGCTACTCGAGCGCGAGCATCGCGGGGCGCTCCGAGCTGCCCATGCCGCGCTCCTGGCGCATCGGCCTGGCCACGCTGGCCGGGATGGTGGGCGCGCTCATCTTCGCGGTCTACGGCACCATGGCGCTGGGTGCTGTGACAAAGGTCTGGGGCACCGACTGGAGCCTGACGCTCGGCCATTTCACGGGAGAAGGCGCAAAGGTCGGCCTTGCCGGCACGGGCTATGGCAGCTCCGAGCGCGGTCTCGAACTCGTCTGGGAAAGCCTGCGTATCGGTGTGATCGCGGGCCCGGTGGGTGGATTGTTCGCCGTGGTGATCGCCTATGTCGTCGAGCGCCTGCGGCCGCCGGGCGCCAACCTCATCGTCTTCCTCGTGCTGGTGCCGGCGATCCTGCCCGGCATCATCTTCGGCATCGGTTATATCGTCGCCTTCAACATCCCCTTCGGCATTCCGAGCCTGTCGCTGACCGGCACCTCAGCGATCCTCGTCGTCAATATCCTGTTCTCGAACATCTTCGTCGGCGTGCTGGCCGCCCGCGCAGCCCTGCAGCGCGTGGACGGTTCCATCGACGAAGCAGCAGAAAGTCTTGGCGCCGGCCTCGTCCTGCGCTTCCTGAACGTCACGCTGCCGATCTTGCTGCCGGCCCTGCTGCTCGGCATGCTCTATGTCTTCATCGACGCGCTGACGACACTGTCCTCGGTCATCTTCCTGGTCTCCGGCAACCACAAGCTCGCTTCGGTGGCGATCTTCAACCACGCCAGCTCTGGTGAATTCGGCTATGCCGCCGCCAAGAGCCTCGTCCTGCTGGCCTTCGCGCTCGCCGCCATCGGCCTCGCAAGATTGATCGAAAAGCGCAGGGAGCCTGGTCGGCACCGGCTCTCGCCACTGCGTTGGCTGACGTTGCCGCGCTTCTCAGCATTCTCGAAATGACGATGGCCATGGAAGACAATCTCGTATCGCGCGACGCAACTGCCTTCTTCCACCAGAAGGGATCGAGCCCCTGTTTGTCGGCACTGCGGGCCGCGGAGGGCATCTGGCTCGAGGATAGCGAGGGGCGCCGCTTCATCGACCTGCACGGCAACACCGTCCACCATATCGGGCATGGTCACCCCGAGGTGATCGCGGCGTTGAAGCGTCAGCTCGATACGCTGCCCTTCGCGCCGCGCCGCTTCACCAACGAACCCGCAGTTGGGCTGGCCGAGAAGCTGCTGGCGTACTGGCCCGGTGCGCGGGCCAAGGTTCTCTTCGCGACCGGCGGTTCGGACGCCATGGAGATCGCCCTGAAGCTGGCGCGCGTGACGACGGGCCGCCACGAGACGATCTCGCTGGAAGGCTCCTATCACGGGCACGGCTTCGGCGCTTTTGGCCTGTCGAAAGCCGCAGCGGACCCGCGCCTCGGCCCCTTCCTGCCGGGGCGTCGGCACGTGACGCCCTATTGGGCGCCGGACGGCGCGCAGCGCATGCTCGCGGAGATGCGCGAAGCTCTTGGGAGGTCCGAGACCGGCATCGCGGCCGTTGTCGCTGAGCCGATCCGTTCCAACTGCCATGTCCCGCCGGACGGGCTCTGGGCCGAAGTGCGCGATCTCTGCAACCGGCACGGCGCACTGCTGATCTTCGACGAGATTCCATCAGGCCTCGGCAAGACCGGCCGCTTCTTCGCCTTTGAACATGTCGGCGCCATACCCGACGCGGTGGTGCTCGGTAAGGCGCTGGGTGGTGGGCTCCTGCCGATCGCCGCCGTCATCGCCGACGCGCGGCTGGACATCGCCCCCGAGCTCGATCTCGGTCACTACACGCATGAGAAGAACCCGCTCACCACGCGAGCCGCCCTGACCATGATCGATATCGTCGAGCGTGACGGGTTGGTGCGGCGCGCTGCCGAGCTTGAACGGCGCATCAGGTCGCGCATCGCCGCTCTCGCAAGCGAGGCCCCCGCCATTCTCGGCGTACGAGGGTGCGGATTGCTGCTCGCCATCGAGTTCGACCCCGCCGCTTTCGGCATGAATCCCGGCCCGGCATTCGCGGCCAGGCTCGTGTCGCGCTGTTTCGAGTTCGGCCTTTCGACGACGTCCAAAGGGCCGGCCAGCATCGGCTTTTCTCTGCCCATGACCGTGACCGATGCCGAACTCGAACTGTGTTTCGAACGGCTCGAAAGGGTGGCCGCGGCGCCTCCTTGCTGAAATCGCACTGCTGTCGCAGCGTACCTGCAAGATGCCGCGTCCGGTCTGCGGGAGGGCCAGCAACATGGTCAGAGGCATCCCCGAGGGCAAGTGTCCCGCTGGCTCTCCGCTACGGGAGGGAGCGCGAGGAAAGCGCTTGATAGAACCTTTTAAACGGGTATAGGCGGTTACATGGATGCCAACGACCTGCCGCCCCCCAGCCGCGCTGTGAGTTTGCCGCTTATCGCCAGCGAGCTCGCCTTCGATTTTGTCAATTCTGTCGCGGATCGGGGAGGGACGCAGCATGCCGAGTATCTGCATAACGGGGCCGATATCGTCCTCTGGGCGCATCTCGCAAAACTGCTTAGTGACACGGACAGGGATGCGGCCCTGGCAATGGTCGCTGCCGACGAGGTTCTCGCTTCCCGGCTGCTGAGCGAGGCCCATGCGCTTCGGGAAACCGTCTACGAGATCGGCGCGGCATTGGCCCGGCGCGATACGCCGCGGGAGGAGGATCGCGCGGCGTTGACGGCGGTTCATGCCCATTGCCTGAGCCGGGCGCGGCTCTCGACCTCAGGCGGTGGATTCGCCTGGACATGGGACCCCTACACGGCCCTCGTGGAGGCGGTGCTCGGGCCGATTGCGCTCTCGGCTCTCACCGTGATGACCCAGCAAGATCTCGCGCGGGTCAAGCGCTGCGAGGGAGACCATTGCGGCTGGCTCATGTTCGACACGACCAAGAATCGGCGGCGACGCTGGTGCGAGATGGAGGTTTGCGGCAACCGCGCGAAAATGCGCGCGTTTCGAGCCCGGAAGTTCGAAGCCAGCTGAAGCTGTATTCCAACCGAAGACGTCCTGGCGCCTGATGCCGCGATGGAATGAGCAACGATGCCGATCTCTCTCGCACGTCGGGTCGATACTGAGAGTACTTGCGCGTGATTGTGGATTGACGCAAAGGGACTTGGTGGGGGCGAGGGCAGAAAATGGCTGAGGACTGGGTCAGGGAGCGGGCCGAGAAGTCGCTTTCGCAGATGATCGACTGGATCGGGCGGCATGATAGCCGCAGCGCCGGGCTGATGGGCATCACAGTTGCTATGATGGGCGCGCTCTCGGCTGCAACGCCTGCCGTAAAGCAATGGAACGGCATTTTTATGTTTGCCCTGGCCGTTGCGGCGGGCGGGTTCGCGACGGTTCTGTACCAGTTGATGCGCGGGCAGATTCCTCGCCTGCGGGCTGGAAAACCATCGCTCTCCTTTTTCGGTACTGTCGCAGGCCTCCCGCAGGACGAGTTTCGTTCTCGCTTCGTCAAGATGACGGAAGAAGAATACCTCGATGACGTGTTGAACCAGTGTTACGTCAACGCCCGGATACTGCGTTCGAAGTTTCGCTGCCTCAAGCGGGGGCTGATTGCACTCTTGTTGACTGCCGTCCCGTGGACATGGGCCATATCTTTGGCCAAGTCACTTTAATCGGAGCTTGGAAATCTTCTCCGGCATGTTGCCTAAAAGGCACAGCCGGACGGTAGGTCATCCCCTAATACCTGTAACCAGCAAAAGCTAGTTAGACGGTTTTGGATTGCTCCGGGGGCTTCACCATGTTCCGCCGCGTCGTTCGCCGGGGATTTGCCGGCCTCATGGTTGTGGCCGCAACGTCGACGGCGGGATCGGCCCAGGAGCCTGTACCGCGATCGACGCCTCGCGCCGGCGCCATCGTCTCCGCAAAGGGGGGCGAGGAACTCCAGCTGCAGCGAGAGCCGCGCTGGCACCCGGCCGTCGTGCGCCAGGACGTGGTTGGTGGCGATACGCTGCGTACCGGTGAGATCGGGACGCTCGGCATCACCTTTCAGGACCAGACGACGATCCGCGTCGGGCGCCAGTCGACGCTCGTCGTCAACCAGGTCGCAGCGGCGACGGGCACGACCGAATTGACAGTGCCGAATGGCAATGTCTGGGCTCGTGCCTCGCGCGGCGGTACTGGCGTGACCGTGAAGACGCCGGCCGCCTCGGCCGCGATCCGCGGCACCGACTGGTCGCTGTCGGTCCAGGGCGACCGCACGTCGCTGGTCGTGCTGGAAGGCACAGTCGAGTTCAGCAACCCCCAGGGCTCGGTCACGGTCCAGCAAGGCGAAGGCGCAACGGCGCGTATCGGAGAACGTCCGACCAAGACCGTTCTGGTCAGGTCCGACGATCGCGAGCAGATGCTGTTCTACATGGAGCTGCGCGGCCTGTTCCGTGGCCTGCCGGCGACCCGCCTCGACGGTGCGGCACGGCGCAGCGAGCGCGCGCGGCTCGCCGCCATCCCGATCCCGGCGCGCACGACTGAGGATTGGGTCGCGATTGCGGAAAATGGCATGGGTCATGATCCGCGCGAGATCGTGCTGCAGGCGGTGGCGGAGGCGCGCCGGCGCCTCGGCCAGCGTCCGGCTTTCATCCCGGGCCCGGACGAGGACTGGACTGCGGCGCGGCGCGGTACGGGCGAGACGCAGGCGAACCGTTCCAGCCAGAGCGCCCGCCTCGATCTCGTCGAGGCGATGCTCGCGGGTTCGGCCAAGCGCTACAAGGAAGCAGCCGCGCTGTTCGCGCGGGCGGCACGTGGCACGACGGGGCGCCAGCAACTGACGGCGCGATGCGGTTATTACGCCGCCGCCACGATGGCCGAACCCAAGCGCGTGCTGCCAATGCCACGCGTCGGTGGAGCGGACCAGAATGTCTGTGCCGCCTATGTCATGGGCTTCGGCAAAGGCCTGGAAGAGGCGGCAAACGTGCTGCGTCAGACGGAGAAGGCGGCGCCCCGCCACCTGCTCTCCTCGATGGTGTCGGCGCAGGTCTCGTTGCTCCTGAACCGACGCGACGAGATGCGGGCCACCGTCGAGCGCATGCGCACCATCGATCCCGACAGCCCCGAGACGCTGCTGGCCTCCGGTTACCTCAAGAGCAGCATCGACAGCGATCTCGATGGGGCCGTTGCCGATTTCACGCGCGGCACGGAGGTCGCTCCCGGCGAGGCCACGCTTTGGAACGGCCTTGGCCTCGCCGAGAGCGCCCGCGATGCGCCGCTTGAGGCCGAGCGTGCCTTCCGGCGGGCTATCGCGGTCGATCCCGATGATCCTGTTGCCTATGCGAATCTCGCCACTCTCTTGCTCGACCAGAGCCGCGTCGATGAAGCCGGAAGGCTGATCGAGAAGGCACTGGCGCTCGATCCCTCGCTCGATGCCGCCTACACCGCCAAGGGGCGCTACTACCTGCAGAAGGGCGACATGGCGAAGGCGCTGGAGTTCACGCTCGCCGGAAGCGCCGCCAATCCAGCTGACGCGCAGAGTCTGCTCGCGGTCGCCATTGCCCAATATCAGAGTGGTGACCTGGAAGTGGCTGGCCAGGCGCTCGACAATGCCGACCGTCTCGACAAGAACGATCCCATCATATCCATCACCCGGACTGCCATCGCCGTCGACCAGCTCGAGGCCGATGCCGCCATCATCAATGCGCGCGAGGCTGTGAGACGCTATCGCAACCGTGGGGGCTATTTCGCGGCGCTGGCGACGACGAAGACCGGTGGTTCCTATCTCGGGCAGGCCTATCGCCTGCTGAGCCTCGAGGATTGGGGGCGCTATTACACCGACCGCGTCGCCGATCCGTTCAGCGCCACGAGCTATTTCGACCAATCGGCAGCGCGCCGCGCCCGGCCGCTCTTCGCCCGCCCGACGCTCGACCAGATCGAAGGCGGTACCGCCGATGTCGCCGGCAACCTCATCCTGCAGGGCTTGTTCTTCGATCCGCTGGCGGTCTCCGGCCGTATCGGCCGCATCGATCTGCTGCGCCGGCCCTTCATCGACATCGAGTTCGGCGGCTCTCTCATACGCCGCAACGGCCGCAACGGCTGGCAAAGCGAGGCCATGGTCCAGGCCTTCAGCAACGAGCCGGTGCCGACATCGGTTTCCCTGTCCTATAACCGGATCGACACGGGCAATCGCCGCGGCCGGGCCGGCGGCGAAGACGGCCAGTCGGCGGCGGCATTCGTCGGTATCGCGCCCAGTGCGGCCGATCGCTTCCTGCTCTGGGGCACGGTGAACTCAGCCAAGCCGGATCTGATCGCTCCGGCGATCAACCTCTTCGACGCTGATACCAATTCCGTGAAGACCTATCAGGCCGGCGCCGGCTGGAGCCACACATTCGGCTACCGCAACGTGCTGACCGGTGCAGTGGTCGCGACCGGGGCTGATCAGTCACAGCGTCGGACTGTGACGAATGCCGCCGTCATCGACGATCCAACCTTCGGGCCGTTCTTCCTGTCGCTCGACACGCGCGAGCGGAAGGACACGAAGGTCGATTCAGTCACGGCCGCGCTCAGCCATACCTTCGGCTTCGGCGATTTCACCTTGCGCAGCGGCCTCGAAGGCCAGAGCGGACGCATTCGCAGCTTCATCGCGCAAGGCGCGACGCTGTCCATTCCCCTCATTTCGTTCCTGGAAAGCAACGACACCTTTGACGGCACCCGCAGCAATTTCACGGCCGGTCGCGCCTATACCAATCTGCAATGGCAGCCCTCCGACAAGATCCAGATCGAGGGTGGCATCCAGCTGCTCGGCGCCGATATGGGGCCGTCGCGGTCCAAGACCTATGCCGATCCGCGCATCGGCATAGGTTTCTCCCCGATCGATAACCATTGGCTGCGCGCGGCCTGGCGGCGCGACACCGAGTTGCCGAACGGGTTCACATTGTCACCGGTGACCACGGTGGGGCTGGTTCCGAACGCCCTGCCGGTCCAGCTCGGCGGCAACAAGGAAACGGTGGCGCTGCGCTGGGACGCCGAATGGACCCAGAACATTTTCACCGCAGTCGAGTACCAGAACCAGCGAGCCCGAAACCTGCGGCTCGATTTCCCCGACACGCTCGACAGCTTCGACCTGAACAAGGCCAGGATCGACTATGTCACGGCGACCGCGAATATCTGGCTGACGCATGGCATCGGCGTCTTCGGCACCATCGGCATGGCCAATTCCAGTACGATCGACGCGAACGGCCTGGAAGTCGACGTGCCGTTCGTGCCGCGTCGCTTCGCGCGCGCCGGGCTGACTTTCGTCCATCCCAGCCGCATCAAGTTCTCGGTGATCGAGAACTATATCGGTGAGCGCTACGACAGTCCCGGCGGCGTCAAGCTCGATCCTTTCTGGACCACCGACCTCGCGGCCAGCTACGAAACGCCGGATCGGCGCTTTCTGCTGGGACTCTCCCTGCTCAACGTCTTCGACAGGCGCTACGAGCAGGTCGCCGCGCGCGTCGGCACCAGCGAAGCGATCCTCGGTGCGGGCCGCACGATTGCCGGCTCGCTCAAGGTCCGGTTCTGATGGCGCGCGCAGCGCCTGCTCAAGGCCGGGTCGCCGCGGCTCTGCTTCACCGCTACAGGGCCCTGCAGATCGAATTGCGCGGGCGCCCCCGCCTGCGCAACATTTTACTGGCAGCGCTGGTTTCGCTTCTCATCGTGCCGCTGCATGGCCGCGCCGGCATCAGGATCGTCGAGGCCAGGGTCTTCGATATCCTGACCATGATCGCCCCGCCCCAGCCGGATCAGCCCGGGGCCGTGATCGTCGCAATCGATGAGCCGTCCTTCGCCGAATTGTCCGAGCGCTGGCCCTGGTCGCGCGCAACTCACGCCCGCCTGGTCCAGAGCCTGAAGCAGGCAGGCGCGAAGGTCATTGGCCTCGATATCATCTTCTCGGAACCGTCGGGTGAAGCCGCCGATGCCGCTCTTGCCGCTGCGCTCGCACCCGGCATGGTGCTGGCGGCAGATCGCGAAGTCATCGCCATGGACCATGGCACGCAGGTCTCGCTGGTCGAGCCCCTGCCGGCGTTCACGGAAAACGGCGCGGAAACCGGTGTGACCTCCGTCGATCTCGACAGCGACGGCGTCCTGCGGCGAATGCCACGCATCGAAGGCAGCTTTGCCGCCGCGCTCCTTGGCCAGATTGGCGAACCCCTGCCCGCTATCCCCGAGCGTGTCCTGATCCAGTATCTCGGCGGACCACGCACCTATCCGACGGTCTCCTATTATCAGGCGCTCGACCCGGCAGCCTTTCTTCCGCCAGGCCTCCTCAAAGACAAGGTCGTGCTGGTTGGGTTCAACCTGAAGGCGGCCCCGACTGCTGCTTCCGGTGCGAACGATGCGTTTTCCACCCCCTACACCACGAAAACCGGAACACTGACGTCGGGCGTCGAGATCCACGCGACCCTGCTCGATAATCTCAGGCATGGGCTCTGGATCAGACCCGCACCACTCAGCGCGATCGCAGCCGTCGTCCTGGTTTGCTCCCTGATCGGCTGCGGCACGGGCTCGGCGGCCATCACCTGGCGCACGGGCGTGATCGCGGCGGCAAGCGTCATTGCCATTGCCGCCGGCAGCTGGCTCCTGCTGCGCTACGGCCGAGTCTGGCTGCCGCCGGTGACGCCGACGCTTGCGGCCTTCATAGGGTTCGGCGCACGCTTTGGCATCGACTACGCCCGCGAGCGCCGGCTGCGCGCCGCCGTTTCGCAGGCTTTTTCCCGCTACGTCACGCCCGATCTGGTCGAGGAACTCGCGCGCAATCCCGATTCGTTGAAGCTGGGCGGCGAGCGGCGCGAGATCAGCGTCCTGTTCTGCGACGTGCGTGGCTTCACCAGCCTGTCGGAGCGCCTGAAAGATGACCCGATCCGGCTGACCAGCATCATCAACCGCCTTCTCGATGCGCTATCGGAACAGGTCCTGGAGGCCCGTGGCACAATCGACAAATATATGGGCGATTGCGTCATGGCATTCTGGAATGCGCCGCTGTCCGATCCGAACCATGCGAGTGCTGCCATCGCCGCCGCGCTAAGAATGTCGCAGGCGGTCGAGCGCTTGAATGGGGAACTCCAGATGGAGGAGCCCGGTCTGCCGCCGCTTGCCGTCGGAGTGGGGGTCAATACCGGCATGTGCGTTGTCGGCAATATCGGGTCGCGCTGGCGTTACGACTACTCTGTTCTGGGCGATGCCGTGAATCTCGCGTCGCGATTGGAGGGCGTGACCAAGGATTACGCGGTGCCGGTCGTCATCGGAGACGGGACCGCGCGCGCGATCGAGGACGCCTTCTTTGTCTTTGAACTCGACCGCATCGCCGTTCGCGGGCGCACCGAAGCGACGCCGATCTTCACGGTGCTGGGCGAGGCAAGCCTGCGCAATACGCCAGAGGGGCAAGCGCTCCTGTCAGCCCAGGCACGACTGCGTCCTGCATTGGCCCAGGGCGACACGATGTCGTCCCTGGCCGAACTCGACGTCATCGCCTCGGTCTGGCCGAGCTTGACGGACTACACTGAGAAGATGCGCGGGGCCGTGACGGCACGCGCAGAGCCTGTCTGACGGTAGCAGCGGTCGCGAGCGCGATGGGAGGACGGAGCGATCAGTCCGTGAGGCTCGGTTTCAGCACAATGTGACGATCTGTGATGGGGTGGCTGTCCGATCGGTATTTCCAAGGGACGGATGCCGGTCCTTGGATATCGGCGATGGCGAGCTGTGAGAACAGGCATACCGGCCGCCCACGTACCGCCAAGCGGGTGTGTAACCCATGCTCACATTGATTTGCGTGATTTCAGGCGTGTTGGGCTGGTGCTGCGAGAGAGGATTGAACTCTCGACCTCTCCATTACCAAGTGTGTGACTGTGTCGATCGCGCGTGATATGGATTAATACGTTGTCGCCAGAAATGCAGCAATTTCAACGACAAAATGCGATACCAACCGATACCGATCATCATCGTTCTGTGTTGCCATCCTGTTACCGGAGGTCAAATGGTTGATGTAGCCGACGCCGGCGCGGGCCATCCAGTTAAGCGCCGTGAGCCGTTAAAGCAGAGGCTGACCGAGGCGCTGCTACGCTCGATCGCGTCGCCTGAGAAAGGCGAGCTTCTCGTATGGGATGAGAAGATGCCAGGGTTAGCTTTGCGCATAGGCCAGAAGCGGCGCGCGTGGATCTATGTCTATCGACCGCCCGGCGCTTACACCGAAGCAACAGATGGCACGCGCCGGCGCGTCAATCCGATCAAGCTGCCGCTTGGTGCGTGGCCTGCGCTCTCGGTCGAGAAGGCGCGCGAGGCTGCGCAGGTTGAAGCCGGAAAAATTGCCAAAGGGCAGGACCCCGCCGCTGCGCGCCGCGAATCCGGGCGGCAGGAAAAATCAAGGGTCTCGGCTGCCCTGGACGACTACGAAGCGTCGCTGAAGCGCCGTCGATACGTCAACGTGACTACCGCTATGAGTACGCTCCGTCGGAACCTCGCCAGTCTGAAGGCTCGCGATGTCGCCACGCTGCGCCGCGTTGACGTGACAGGCTTGATCGAGAAGCTCGAGGCGAAGGGAAAACCGGGCGCCGCGGCGGATTTCCGCCGCCACGCTMGCACCTGGTTAGAGTGGTGTACGAACAAGGGACTGGCGCCCTATAACGTTCTCGCCGGGCTGCGTCGTGAGCGCTCCACCAAAGCGGAACGGATCGACACCGAAGAAAAGGGCAGGGCGCTTAGCGACGACGAGTTGAAGGCCATTTGGCACGCGGCGGCGCCTGACACGGTGTTGGGGCGCTACATCCGCGCGATGATCCTTACAGGTGCCCGGCGCGCGGAGATCGCGCGGCTGAAGGTAAGCATGGATGCCGGGGGGCATTTGGACTTGCCTCCCTACCACACAAAGCAAGGGCGCTCGCACCGCATTCCCGTCACTCCGATGCTGCGCAGCATCCTGGCGGCCTGCGATCTTACCAAAGAGCGGCTGTATTTCGCCTCGCCTCTGACGGGGCGGGAGATGAGCGGCTGGACACAGCATGTTGCGAAGGTGCGCAAGGCGTCCGGGGTCGACTTCACCCTGCACGACCTGCGCCGCACGATGCGTACCGGGCTGACGAGGCTTGGCGTCGAGGAGGACACGGCCGAGATGATGCTTGGCCACCAGCGCGGCACCGAGTTGGATCGGATCTATGACAAGTATGATCGCTGGCAGACACGGGTCGAGGCGACGCAGCAATGGGCGGGCTTTGTCGAGGCACTTGCCGCGGGGCCTGCGCCGGAGCAGTCCAATGTGGTGCGTTTGAGCTCACGGAAAGCGAGGCCAGTCACGGCTACCTCGGGCGGCAGTAAGGTTCGACAATAATCGACGTTAATCGTCGAATAAAATCAAACAGTTGAAGATCAAGGAGCGTTGTGGGATAGTGTGTATCGACAACGCCCTGCGGCGGGTCGAGCTGAGCACATAGAAAGATAGAGCGACTGCACATAGCGACATAGGGCAAATGATCAGCCCGGGCCACCGCTCCCGAAATCAGGAGCATCGCTATGCTTTCGCAGTCAGAAATCTCATCGCCTTCCGTTTTTCGCAAGCGGACAGTCTCTTCAAAACGTTGCGCAACGCCGACACCCGCGACCGATCCGGCGGCGAACCGCTCGCGCCGGCATGTCTCCCTCGAGGGCATCGCTGATGCGCCGGATGAGACCGTTGTCACGATCTCTGAGGTTTCCGCTCTCAGTGGATTTGCCACGGTAACACTTCGCCTTTGGGCGCGAAGTGAGCAGCCGCGTGGTCCGCGCCAGTTCAAGGTCGAAGGGCGGCCGCGATACCGGCTCGGTGAAGTTCGTGCGTGGCTGAGCGGCGCGGACAAAGGGCGATGATGGAATCGCCTGACGCTGCCGCCCCTGAACGAAAAAGCCCGGCGCCGCCAGCACGCGGTACGCCGGGCATCTTTGAGTTATCGCATATGAATAGTAACGCATCTTCCGTTGATGTTTCAACGGATATTGGCGCGGCCATGAGGCCCGCCACGTGGCGTGAACAAGCCGTCGTTCTCGCCACGGCCGGCTTCCGCGTCTTCCCTTTGAAGCCTGGTCAAAAGATCCCCGCTTTTGCTGGCTGGCAGGACCAAGCCACGTCAAACCCAGAGCGCGCGCGTGACCTGTGGTCGGAGGCGCTTAGTGGGGACCCTCTCGACTTCAATATCGGAATCGCCACCGGCGCCGGTTTGCTCGTGCTCGACGTGGACAACAAGGACGGCAAGCACGGTTCGAACTCAGTTGAGGCCCTCGAGCTCCGCAATGACGATCTGCCGCCGACGCTTGCTGTTATAACCCCCACCGGCGGGGAGCATCGGTACTTCCGGGTTTCGTCAGAGAGTTGGGTGCGCAACAGTGTCGGAGCGTTGGGCGAGGGCATCGATATCAAAGGCGACGGTGGCTATGTCGTTGCGCCAGGGTCTGTGATCGACGGCGTGCCCTATGTGGTCGCCGACGATGCGCCGATCGCCACTGCGCCATCCTGGTTTGCCGCCATCGTTGCGGCGGTGCGCCCACCGCCTCGTCCCCACGGGTTGCAGGCAGTGTCCCCGCTTGACCGTGAAGACGCAGTCGCACGGGCGAGGGTGTATTTGCGCACGCAGGCCCCCATGGCGATCCAGGGCGACGGCGGTCGGTTGGCGACAATCAAGGTTATTCAGAAGATGGGCGACATGGGAATGTCGCCGACAGGAGCTGCTTTGCTTCTGACTGAGCCCGGCGGTTGGAATGACGAGAATGCCGACCCCTCGTGGTCCGTCGATGAACTCCACTCCATGGCGACTGACTTTCTGACCTCTCACAGGGACCGTCCTCTAGGCTGCGAGTTCCTGTGGACCGGCGACGACGAGTTTGAAGCGGTTGAGATCGTGGACCGCCCCCCGGCCGCAGGCGATCCGCTACACGCCCTTATTGACAGTCGTCAGAAAGCACGAAGCCGAGCCGAGCAACTCGCTCCTCGCAACATCACCAATCTAAACTGGGCGCCGAAATCGAATTATGCGGTGAAGGGTCTGATCAATTACGGGGCAACCGGATTGATCACCGGCAAGTCGAATGCCGGTAAATCGCCTGTCGCTCTTGATCTCTGTGCCCACGTAGCGATGGGCAAGGACTGGAACGGGCACAAAGTACGCGGCGGATACGCCTGCTACATTGCGACTGAGGGCTTCACCGGCAACGCGAACCGCTTCGAAGGGACGCGACGTCAGTACTTTTCCGATGGGAGGCCGGTTCCGTTTGAGGTGATCCAGGCGTCGATCGACCTACGGACAAGCACTGCGGATGCTGATGCCATCGCATCTGCGGTCACAGCCCGCGCGGCTGTCTTCAATGTGAAGCCAGCCCTGATCATCGTTGACACGCTCTCGCACACTCTGGCGGGCGGCAATGAATCCGATCCGGAACATGCACGGGCCTGGCTGAAGAACATTCTCCGCGTCGCCCGCACAACTGGAGCAGCCGTGCTGGCGGTGCACCACCCGCCGAAGGACGGCTCGAGCTTGTTTCGCGGTTCCGGGTTTCTGATGAACGATACAGACGTCGTCATCCAGGTTGAGACCGACGAGAAAACGAAGATCCGGAAGGTCACCACTCCGCGAAACAAGGAAGGAGCGGAGATCGAGCCTATCCAGTTCAGGATCCGTGTTGTCGGTCTTGGTTTTGATGACGAGGGGGAGGAGATCACCACGGTTGTGGTCGATTGGCTCAATGAGGTCGCCCGGGGCGAGGTCCCTCGTCTTTCACCGCAAGAGCAGGCGGCGCTCACAATCGCAGTCGAGAAATCGTGCCCAGAGAACACGCGCGACGGGACCGCTGCAGGCATTTTTGAGTTGGGCGACAAGGCCTTCTCGGTGGCTGAAATTTCGACAGAACTGAATGTTCGGGGCGTCTCGAAATCGACCGAGGCGAACAGTCTCAGAAGCGCGGCGAGGAGGCTCCTGCGAACATTAGCCGAACATGGATTGGTTGAAAATGTGCCGAATAATCAGGGATTTGTACTCACGAACAATGCCGAACAACGGGCGAACATTCGTGAAATTGTTCGTGCCCGCTAACCCGAACAAACCGAACACAGTGTCTAAAGACTGTGTTCGGTTGTTCGCGGGGGGATTTTGTTGGAGTTGTTTCTAGATGGCCGGACGTGTCCACCCCTCGGTTAAAGACAGGGCGCCGCGGCATTCGGCCCGCGCACGCAATGGTGACATCGCCCAGGGCGATCGTTTCCATTCCTACGGCCAGTTGTTCCATTGCTTCGACGTCAGGCCTCATCCGACAGCCGCGGGTTTCGAGATTGACTTCCGTTGGCTCGAGACCAAATGCGAGGACTGCCGCCGGCCGTTCTCCTTCCGCGCCACCTTGGCAGAGATAAGCCGCGATCAGCTCCGCCGGCGCTGCAACGGCTGCAAGAAGCCTGGCAGGGTGACGAAGGCCGTCTCGCCCCACGCGGTGGCTAAGCGTCGACGCACCGCCGCGGAAAAGAGAAAGCTCATGCTCGACGCAACGCACCTCGCCAAAATGGAAAAGGCAGCCTCCGCCGCCACCGAAAAGCCATCCCCGCGAGAGCTCTCTGACATCTTCCGCGCAGACCAGCGCCGCATCAGGCAGACGCGCCTGGCCCATCTGCGCGCTGCAAAGATGCTCTGCGTTCCGGTCTCCGAGATCATCGCCATTGAGGTCAGCCGACGCAGTCGACTAGCGGCGATGAATTCGCTGTGAGATGCTGCGGTTGCCGCTGGGGTAGATCATGAAAAAATCCGCCGCCCTACTCGCTACGATAGTCTTGCTTTCTGCGTGCGCGGACCGTCAAGAGGCATTCGATAGCAAGTACCGCGATTTGCGTGGCTTCGGAGCGCGCACCGAAGCCGATATGTTCGCGGATGAAGCTGCTTGTCGCTTCCAAATCAACTCTCTGCCAGACAGTCGGTCGACAAACTCCGATTTGCTCACGGATTGTATGCGCGCCCGCAAATGGGAGACAGTAGAGCGCGATTCTCGCTACGTGAAAGTGGGATTTGGGCTTTAGCGTCAGCCGAGACGGTGGCCGGCGCGATCGGGTGCATAAAGGGTCTGAACCTAGGACTACCGGGCTCCGGAAGCCTGTAGTTCTCGCAAATTTGTTTCGGCTCCGTTATGATTTAGCCTTGTGGTTAGGCGTCATGATCGGAGACCGATAAATGCCTCGTCCCCCGAGTCGCACAGGCCTCGATGACTCAACACAGCGCGAAGTCTGTTGGTGGATGTCGCAAGGCTGCGGGCCGGAGGACGCTGCGAAACGAGCGGGGCTGCCGAACGCCAACCGCGTCTACCATTTCAAGAAGACGCAAGAGTTCTCCATCATCCTCAGGCAGGCGCTGTCGAAGCATCTCTCTGATGACCTGGCACCGAAGGCAGTGGCTATTCTGGACGAGATCATGTCCGATAAGAATGTCTCGCCCAAGGTCCGGGCGGACGCTTGCAGGGCAGTTCTAGACCGGGCCGGCTTCTCCGCCACGGCGACGGGAAAGCCTCCGGTGGGCGGCGGCAGAGCCTTGAACGAAATGAGCGTCACCGAACTGAGAGAGATGCTCCACGCGCTCGAGCAGCAGCGTGCCGAGGAGGCCAAGATCGTGAACGGCATCGTCGTGCTCTCCGACGATGCGGAAGACGTCGATCCTATGGAGTGATTCCGCGTGCGTTGCCGGTGCGTCGTTCACCGGCCCCCGGAGCAGCGCAGCGGGGCTTGCTAATCCAGCGATGGGCGGCGAACGTGCGGCGTTGGTTGGCGACACGGGATAGGATCATGCTCGCGCGCTCCATTGGCGCTTTGGTGCTCGCAGCGGTTCTGAGCCATGGCTCGTCGGCTGCTGAAATTCGCCACCAACCTGTTGGCCAAGGTGTTGGCTTCATCGCGATCGGCGGCAATCTGGACATAGGCGATGAACTCGTTTTCGAGCGAGCGGCGGCGTATTACGAACGTGGCGTCGTTCTGCTGCTCAGTCCTGGCGGGAGCGCCGTTGCTGGCATGCGAATCGGTGAGATGGCTCGGGCGCGGCGTTTCTCTACTGGTGTTGCACCAGGCACCACGTGCGCATCAGCTTGCGCCTTGGCGTGGCTCGGTGGCTTCAATCGCTACATGTCTGCGTCCTCACGCATCGGCTTCCACGCAGTGTTCACCGACGATGGGGAGACGAAGCGGGTAAGCAGTGTCGGGAACGCCTTCGTTGGGGCCTATGCGCAGCGGATGGGACTATCTGCCTCCGCGATCGATTTGATCGTGCGCGAGGATCCGCACACCATCGAATGGCTCACGCCCGCAAAGGCGCAAGCCGCGGGCATCTCGTTGCGCCTGCTCGAGGTCGAGGCTCCTTCGGGCGAGGCGATTGGCGCAGCACCCAAGTATCCGCATTTCGTGACCGGCCTGGATCCGCTGGGTGACAATTGGCTGGCTCTGAAAGCCGGACCGGAATTACGATCAAAGCGCTTGGCAAAGCTGCCGCCCGACACGCCCCTCCGCGTTTCCGAGCACTCAGGGAGGTGGCTAAGCGTAGAGATCCCCGACGGCCGTTCGGGATGGGTTGCTCGCGAATATGTGGGCTGTTGTCGTCGGTAGGCAGCAGCGACGCGGCTCACTTTGCGCGCCGCTTCGATCGACGCCAAGCACGTATCTCCGCTGAAACTTTTACCCCGGCGCTCACGAGCAAAGCGAGAGCGCTAACGGCAGCAATCCAGATGGACTCGGGTGGCACGGGTCACTCCTCTCAACAAAATGTGAGAGAAACCCGACGGGGATATAGGGGTGTTTGCCGGCAGCGATGTCAACAGTGGCCCCCTGTGAAGAACGGGAAGTTCGCAGCTGCGTGCGACAAAACAGGTGAATTCCTCAAATTCCCTGTGCACCAAAGCGAGAGACACGACAGCGCTCCACGCCTGCTCTTTGCCGTGGCCGATTTGCAATGGCACTGCGGAGTTGGTGGGCCGAAGTCGGCCGTTAACGCCACATCAGCGTCGATCTGGCCACAATGTTTGCTTGCCGCCCGTTTTCTGCGGCCACGGGAACAGCCGCGTACGAATACGGAACCGCAAAGAACGCTGAAAACTCTATTTCCCCCTGAAAAGGCGACCGCAGCATGCCAGCGCTGCCATGAAGGAAGCGTTCAGTGTGTCCAAGGTAGATGACGACGAGGATGATCTCGCTACCATTCGCATGCCGGCCGCGCGTGACGCGATCGTGCGCGACCTATTGAGGCTTTAGACGGTCATGAGCGGAAACGCCGCCCTGAGCAAAGTGGAGAACATCGCCGAACTGGCGAGGTCATTCCCGCCGACGCGATCGACGCCCGAGCAGATCGCGGGCCGCCTTGAGGAACGCCGCAAACGGATCGATGCAGCGAAGGCGAGCCAGCATTCCCCGATGGATCACCCCAAGGTCATGGTCGCAATCCGGGGGCTTCGCGCTGGCGCCGCCATCCCCGCGAGAGAATAGGCATGAGTGAGTCAACCGAGAACGCCGTATACGCTCTCGTGGCCGTGGGCTGGCTGCTCGCCTGGGTGAGCGCCCTGACCTTTGGCCGCCTGCGTCGCTAGGAGCCGCGGAGCCGGATGTTTAGAGGCCCGACCAACGCTCAGATGGCCCTGTCGGTGCTCGCCATGGCCGCGGCGCATGGATCAGCCGGTTCAGATTAGGTGACTTCGCCCCCGGGTAGTGAGCCCCCCCAAGGGACGACGGGGACTGTGGCTGCGAACGCCGCCACGCCGCAAGCGGCATCGTCTCGGTAATGGATTGACGGTCAGGGGGCATTACTACAGTTGTAGGTCGCTACCGTAGAGATAGGATCATTGGCGCAAGTAAGCGGCATCAAGAGCCGCATTGCATCGCGCGGAAACCACGCGCCTTGCCGTTGTAAGGCATGCGAGAATATTGCCCTGACCCGCCACGACT